>SCSY01000289.1 GCA_004298625.1 Nitrospirota bacterium
GGATTGGGAAATGAAGGGAAAGGAGACAGGCACACTACAAGAATACTTAATGTTTATGATATAGTTGCTATAAAGTAACATGCAATGCAAGGGGGTGTTGAATTTGAAGAATCTTATGATAGAGAATATTGCTGAGAGGCTTAAAGAATATTTCAAAGATAAGGAAGAAATTCTTCTTGCGTTTATCTTCGGCTCTGCTGCCGGAGGCCGTTTAACAAAGGGAAGCGATGTTGATATTGCTGTTTTATTCAGCGATATGCCGAATTTTCAAGATGTTTTAAAGATGACAACTGCGGTTTCAGAAGTTATAGGCAGGGAAGTTGATATGATTATTTTGAATAACTCCTCGCCTGTTATCAGGATGCAGGTTCTTAAAAACGGGAAGTTGATTAAAAGCAAGGATGATGTCATATATAACAATTTTTATGTGAGGGCAGTAAAAGAATATGATGACCTGAAGCATGTAAGGAAAGAAGCGGAGGAAAAAATATTGAGGGGGAGAATATATGCCTGACATGGATGTTATTCTTGCAAAGGTAGGCAATATACAGAGATGTCTCAAGCGCATTAAAGAGGCAACTAATCTTGACCCCAAGAGCCTTGATTATGTTGATAAGCAGGACATTTTTGTCCTCAACCTTCAAAGGGCGATGGAAGCCGCCATTGATATTGCGGCGCACATAGCAGCCTCGGAGGGATTGGGGCTTGCATCTCAGATAAAAGACAACTTCAGATTTCTGAATGAGGCAGGCATAATTGAAGAAAATCTTTTGAAAAAGATGCAATCAATGGTGGGCTTCAGGAATATTGCAGTGCATGATTACCAATCAATAAATGTAGATATACTTAAGTCAATACTGATCGAAAATCTCAAAGACCTTGAAGAGTTTTATGCCGTTATTCTCAAAAAATTTCCTTTGTCCTGACAAAGCCGCTCTTATCGGATAGGCTGAGGGGAATTGAGGACAATCTGAAAATATGTTGGATTGGAAATTTGAATGATAGGTTCGAGACTCGGACATTTTTTAGATAGACCATTAACACCTCTTATAAAGAAAATCCCTTTAAACCCGAACACCCTTACAGTAACCGGATTTATTATAACGGTCATAGCTGCACTTGTTATTCCGCATAACCTGAAACTCGGTGGCCTGCTTATTCTCATCGGCGCTCTCTTTGATATGCTCGATGGCATCGTTGCGAGGGTGAATAACAGGGTCACGAAGTTCGGCGCGTTCCTCGATTCGGTCCTCGACAGGTATTCCGATGCCTTTATATTTCTTTCTTTTGCATGGTATCTTGCGGGCAAGGGCGACCATAATGGCGCATTTCTCAGCCTCGGCACATTGGTCGGAGCGTTTATTATAAGTTATGCAAGGGCAAGGGCAGAGGGGCTTGGGCAGGAGTGCAAGACAGGCATTATGGAAAGGCCTGAGAGGCTTGCGCTCCTTATACTCGCGACTCTGACCGGATGGCTTACGCCCATTCTCTGGATAATGCTTATCCTCACGCATATCACAGTTATCCAGAGGATTTATCATGTGTGGAAGGGGATGAAATAAAGCCTGAAATAACGGATTGAAATGCCGGGCATGACCATAGAGACAAAGCCCCTGCTGATAAGTTATAATAAAATGTTGAATGCCAAGGGCCTGATTCCGGCATTCGGCAGGAGGTAAAGATGAAGATAGATAAAGCTCCAAACTGTCCGCATTGCGGGAAGGAGACGGATAAATATGAGACGCCGCTTTTTCATTTTGCGGATGGGTTGGGATGGGGCACGCCTTTTCTGTATGTCTGCTTTAATGAAGAATGTTCCCTTTACGTCGGGGGCAGAAAGCAACTTTTGGAAAACTACGGGCAGTCTGCTTCTTACCGTTATATGGTATATCCTGACACAGGATTGGAAGATGTAATGGTGGCTGCTAATCCCAATTTTCTCGAAAAGCGTATGGAACTTTTGAAGTCGGTTCCTGATGATTCAGACGATTCAAGAGAATAAGTAAGAGTCTTCAATTAAGGACATCTTTGCTGTTGCAGGATGTCCTTTCAACTTCAGTCACCTCGGGCGACTCGCTGAGGCGAGAGGGTTTCCGATTTTTATGCCACAGGATATAGCCCAATACAAGCAGTATGCACCCGCTTATTATGTATATACTCCATTGTTTGCTGTAAGCAAAAACCATTTCTTTGTTATTTCCAACAAGATAACCCATATATGCAAGTATCAATACCCATACTCCTGCGCCTGCTGATGTATAAAAACAGAATTTCTTCAGATCCATCCTCGCAAGTCCGGCTGGAAAGGATATATAATGCCTGATGCCGAGTATAAGCCTACCCACAAAGGTGCTTATGCTGCCGTGCGACTGGAAAAACCGCTCGCCCTTTTCAAAATGGCTTTGAGAAACGCCGAAATATTTTCCGTACCTGAGGATAAACGGTCTTCCAAAATATACGGCAATGGCATAATTAAAGAGGGCGCCGAGCAGGCTTCCGGCTGTGCCTGATATTAATACGCCTCCCCAGTGCATCTGCTTTTGCGCAATAAGATACCCGGCAGGAGGGATTACAAGCTCTGAAGGCAAGGGGATAAAAGTGCTTTCGATGAACATCAAAAACACAATCCCTGGGTATCCCATATTGCCGACCACATCAACAAGCCAGCTAAAAATTGCGTGCAACATTTTAATATATTAACACATCGTCCCTTTTCCTGTTAATTAACACCCTTGGCAACAGGGGAGAGCGCCGGTGAAAATCCATGGTGCCTGAGAAAACGTCTCATCCTGTTTTTTTCCCAGAAAAAGAGATTCATTTTACCGTCCGGCACAGGAACAAGCACAAAGCCTGATGCAAAGTCAGCCGGCACCCTAAAAACCCCGTTTTCCTGGACAACCTCTATGCCAGCCAATGTTTTCATTTTCGTCATCCTCCTTTCTTTTTTATTGTTAAACCCTTACTTTATGCCTTATTTATAAATATGCAATTGCAATGCCAATTCTAATTGAAACAGGACAAAAATTACTTTTTATAATCAAGCAGTTGCGAGCTTTATATGGCAGTCTCAGACGGCTGCCTTTAAAAAATAGCCTTCAAGTGTCTCTTTTTACACAATATATGTCTGTTTTTACACATTTGCCTCTATAGGACCTCTGCGTAGGATCAAGAAATTACCAGACCCAAGTAATATAAACAAACAGTGTATATATTACCTATAACTTCTTAAAATATAAAGATTTTATTTGATATAAATTTATCTATTTATTTGGAGCGAGAGAATAAAGAGGGTTAATTCAGGGGTGTTCATAATAAACTTATTAGCATTTTTTATGAGTAAACCCCTTAAAACTATTGAAATTTTCTGTCTTTGTGATGTATCTTATTTATCCGAATAAAATTTCTTTTGTCTGGAGGACAGTAGTAATGGCAACCAAAACAGCTAAAAAATATGTTTACTTCTTCGGCAGCGGAAAGGCAGACGGCAGGGGAGATATGAAAGACCTTCTCGGAGGCAAAGGAGCCGGCCTTGCCGAGATGACAAATCTTAAGATTCCTGTGCCTGCCGGTTTTACAATTTCGACAGAGGCCTGCAACGAATACTTTAAAAACAAGAAGAAATACCCGCAGGGGATGTGGGAACAAGTCCTTGCAAACCTTAAAAAAATAGAGAAGACAATGGGTATGAAATTCGGCGATCCCATCAACCCTCTGCTCGTTTCCGTCCGTTCAGGCGCAAAGTTCTCCATGCCGGGCATGATGGATACCGTGCTCAACCTTGGGCTTAATGAGACAACAATCAGCGCGCTTATAAAAAAGACAAAAAATGAAAGGTTTGCTTACGACGCATACAGAAGGTTCATTACAATGTTCGGAAGCATTGTAATGGGCGTTGACAGGCAGAAGTTTGAAAGGGCAATCGAAGAGATGAAATCAGGGAAGGGGGTTCATCTTGACACAGACCTTACAGCTACCGACCTTAAAAATCTTGCGAACGAATTTAAACTTATTTACAAGAATAGCACTTCGGAGACTTTTCCATCCGACCCTTACGAACAGCTTAAAAAGGCGGTAAATGCAGTCTTTGGCTCATGGTTCGGAGACCGGGCAATAAAATACAGAAAGCTTAACGGCATACCGGAAAACCTCGGCACGGCATGCAATGTGCAGACAATGGTCTTTGGAAATATGGGAGAAAATTCAGGCACCGGCGTGGGGTTCACAAGAGACCCATCTACAGGCCAGCATAAGTTTTTTGCGGAATGCCTCATAAATGCGCAGGGCGAGGATGTTGTTGCAGGCATAAGAACCCCATTGCACATAAATGAATTGAAAAAAAGACTTCCAAAGGCATACAACGAGCTTGACAGGATATACAAAAAACTCGAAAGACACTATAAAGACATGCTCGACATAGAGTTTACCGTCCAGGAGGGCAAGCTCTATATGCTCCAGACCAGGGTCGGCAAAAGGACAGCGGCCTCGGCCCTCAGGATAGCAATAGATATGGTAAAAGAAAAAATGATAGATAAAAAGACCGCAATACTGAGAATAGACCCGCAGCAGCTTGACCAGCTTTTGCATCCGATGATTGACCCTAAGGCCAAGATTAATATAATTGCAAAAGGGCTTCCCGCATCGCCAGGCGCAGCAGTTGGAAAGGTTGTATTCACAGCAAACGATGCGGAAAAGGCCGCTGAAAAGGGTGAGAAAGTCATACTCGTCAGAACAGAAACATCCCCCGAAGACATCGGCGGGATGCACGCTGCGCAAGGCATTCTTACGGCGCGCGGCGGCATGACATCTCATGCTGCTGTTGTGGCAAGAGGGATGGGCAAATGCTGTATCGCAGGCTGCGGCGCTATAAACATAAGCGAGAGCCAGAGGATATTTACGGTAAACAGCTTCAGTATAAGAGAGGGAGATTACATAACCCTCAACGGCACAACAGGAGAAGTTATATTGGGTGAAGCGCCGTTGATGACGCCTGAGCTTACAGGCGATTTCGGCATATTCATGAAATGGGTTGATGAATACAGAAAGATAGGCGTAAGGACCAATGCAGATACGCCGCATGACGCAGCAGTCGCAAGGAATTTCGGTGCAGAGGGAATCGGCCTTTGCAGGACAGAACACATGTTCTTTGATCCGGAAAGGATAAGCGCTGTAAGGGAGATGATACTTGCCGACGATACAGAAGGAAGACAGGCTGCGCTTGCCAAACTCCTTCCTATGCAGAAAGGCGATTTTAAAGAAATATTCAAGGTCATGAAGGGGCTGCCTGTTACAATAAGACTTCTTGATCCGCCCTTGCACGAATTTATACCGCATACGGATGAAGAATTGAAAACCCTTGCGCACCACCTTGAAGTTCCATTCGACAAACTCAAGAATAGAAGCAAGGCGCTGCATGAATTCAACCCTATGCTCGGTCACAGGGGATGCAGGCTCGGCATAACATATCCTGAGATATATGCCATGCAGGCCCAGGCAATAATGGAGGCTGCCTGCGAGCTCCAAAAACAAAAGGTCAGGGTGATACCCGAGATAATGATACCTCTCGTTGGGCATGTGAATGAACTTAAGATGATGAGAGAGCTTACAATCAAGGTTGCAGACGAGGTGCAGAAGAAATATAAAACAAAAGTCGCCTACACAATCGGGACCATGATAGAGCTTCCCCGAGCCGCAATAACGGCGGACGAGATTGCAACACAGGCAGACTTCTATTCATTCGGCACAAATGACCTCACGCAGACGACATTCGGTCTTTCAAGAGACGACGCCGGAAGATTCCTGCCTTTCTATGTTGAAAAAGGGATTCTTGAAGACGATCCTTTCATAACCCTCGACAAGGGCGGCACAGGCCTTATGATGAAGATAGCAATAGAAAAAGGCAGGAAGGTCAAAAAAGACCTCAAGATGGGAATATGCGGCGAGCATGGCGGAGACCCGAGATCTGTTGAGTTCTGCCACCAGATAGGGCTTAATTATGTGAGCTGCTCTCCTTACAGAGTTCCTCTTGCGCGCCTCGCAGCAGCGCAGGCGGCATTGAAAGAGAAAATGGGAGGCAAAGACCTCAGCAAGTCAACGGTTTAAAGATTGAGATAATAGGAATTATAAACAGGGATCACTAAGCCCGGCGATAAAGAAAGGAGAATTTGAGAAAGTCTTTAGTAGCAGTAGTAATTGTTATTTATTTATCTTTTATTTACCCTTTCATAGCTTCAGCTATAGAACCTATGCGGGAAACAACAACCGGAAAGACTAAGGGGGGTGGCTTATGGCAAGAACTTCAACATAAAGAATCTGCCCGCCAGGAAATAACAACCGGAAAAGTCTCCTTCAGCCTCGGGGCGGATGTCGGATACCTCTCCGGATATACCCTCTACCATATTACCTTCGATGCCCCTTACCTTATTAAAAACAATGATGGATCTTACTCCGGCTACTATACTATTAACGGCCGATTAGGAAAAGGGGAAAGTGAGTTGGAATTTCCTCTTGATTCTTATGTCGGCGGGGTGAATGCATCCCTTGGTAAAAAAAGCGTGTGGTCCATAGACCTATCACTTGCAAAGAACCTTACAAAAAATACCGGTAAGATGAAGGATTCGGACTGGGAGCCTGTGTATGTGTTGAGTTCAGGTCAAAAGATTCAGGAAAAAACCGTTTATTCTGAATCCGATACAGATATGGATGCCCTTTTTTTTGATGTCATCGGGAAATATTATTTTCTCAGAGAAGAGAATGGCTCTGACGCCATAGGCTCTGTAGGCGTTATAGGGGGGTATAGGTATCAAAATCTATCCTTCGATATCAGTAATGTAAACCAGTGGAGCCCTATAGGGATTTATTCTTCAGTATATGTGGGTGGAAAAGTTTTGACCTATGAGATAACCTATCATATCCCCTATGCAGGGGTTGTCTTAAATTGGAACTCCCCTGGCAAATTTTCCCTTGATCTTTTAGGCGCCTATGGCAGGGCCTATTCTAAAGATGAAGATGACCACATCTTACGCTCAAAGAGGTCCACGGCAAAGGCAGACGGGCCATTTTATTCGGTCAAGGCTCAGGGCGCTGTATCACTCAGCCGGAAACTATCCCTTCTTCTTGCCCTCGAGTATCTGAACATAGAGGTAAAGGGTAAACAGAAGCAGGTATGGTATGCTACAACATCCGAAGCAACTGCAGGCACTACTATTACGGGCATTGATTATAGCGCCAAGAGCGAACAGGCCTATGCCTGGACAGGATTACAATATCGTTTTTAAAAATCTCCCCTAAATCCCGGACATTAACTCTTAAAAAAATTTACATCAACCCGGTTTCGAGTCGCAACAACGTGCAGGTTTAAGTTTATGAAAGGCGTGTGATCTCAAGGGTCTTGAAAGCGTATATATTATGTGGTCGTTTATCATGCTTGAAAGCTCCGACAGAAGCTCCCCTGAGGGCTTTATCCTTCCTATTGCAGGATCATCCCACTTGCTTAAGCTCTCATAAAGTTTTATAGAGCCGGGCGAGAGCTTTATCGGCCGGTTCATCCCGGTTGCGCATTTCTCGCAGATGACGGACCCGTGCGCAATATAAAAACTAAGGCCTGCATTTCCACAGCGGCCGCAGCCGTCGAGTCTCGGCGCATAGCCGATGAAGTTGAGAAATCTTATCTTGTACAGAATTGTATCAAGCAGAAGGTTGCAATCCTTCTTCGCTGTTTTCAGCGTATTCAGCAGGAGCGTAAAAACCTTTTTATTTGCCTCGCGTTCAGGTAAAAAATTGGCGGTAAGCTCAGCTATCTCCGATACCTTAAGAAAACAATTCCAGCTCTCTCTTAACTCCTGAAATGATAATATTATATCCGATTGGGTTAGTCTGGGAAGCTGCGCGTCTTCTTTTCCCCAGAACGATATCTTTGAACATGTGAGCGGTTCAAGGCTGCTTCCAAATCTGCTTTTTATCTTTCTGGGACTCTTGGCAAATGTATTTATAAGGCCGAAATCATAAGTGAAGTGCGTTACTATGAGGTCGGCTTCTCCGAAAGGGAGGGTCTTTAAAACAATGGCATTGGTTCTTCTTAGCATACAAGTTAGAAGTTAGAAGTTAAAAGTTAGAAGTTAAAACCTGAAACTCTTAACTTATAACTCGTAACTCTTAACTTTTTTTCTCACATTACATTTCCGAAATCTTCAGGCTTTAAATTTTTAAGCCATTCCTCAAGTTCGTCGGTGCTTCTCTTTTCGAGGACGTTTTCCTCGACAAATATTGGGGCGCTCACTCTTAAGGCAAGCGCAATTGCGTCGCTGGGTCTGGAATCTATGGACAACTCATTTTTGCCGTCGCTGAGGAATATAAGCGCATAATAAGTATTATCGAGTATCTCTGTAACAACAATTCTCGTTATTTTCATCTTCAGGCTGTAAACCAGATTTTTGATTAAATCGTGGGTAAGCGGCCTCGGCGTTGCAACCTTTCCGAGCGCAAGCGCTATTGAATCGGCTTCGGGTTTCCCGATCCATATAGGCAGGGTGGCTGTCCCCTCCTGGTTCTTCAGAAGCAGTATATACATGCTGCTTCTCGGATCGAACAACAACCCCTCGACTGTCATTCTGACAAGCATTTACTTAAACCTCAATGTGATTTGGACAAGCACTTTTATTAAGATAACATTATCAGTCCTATTCTTCAATAGGATTATATTAGCTCGTTTGAGCCCTTTCGAGAAATTTCCAAGTTATTGAATAACCGGTCTTGCCTTTAAATGCCTCAGGCTGATAATATAATCATATCACGAAACGGTAACATGATAAGAATATGATCCTATAGAGAACTGGAGAAAAGTACGTATGAAATCTTTTGAATATGGCTATTATCTTGAAACTCCGATATCTCATGCCTTTCTAATGGCTATGCGCTCGTTGGGTGAATTCAGAGGACGTCAGGCACTTTATACTGACCAATTCCCCGAAGTCCTCGCTACACTGCGGCGCGTGGCAATGGTGCAGAGCGCTGAATCATCAAACAGGATAGAAGGCATCTCGGTTTTGCCGGGTAGAATTGATGACCTCGTCTTAAAAAAGTCAAAGCCCCGTGACCGTTCCGAACAGGAAGTGGCCGGCTATCGGAATGTGCTTGCCGCAATACATGCCAATTATCAGAACCTTCATCTATCAACCAAGCTCATTCTCAATTGGCATCGGGAGCTTTATCGCTACACGGGGGAACACGGCGGCGAGTGGAAAACCAAAGATAACGCCATTCTTGAAATCAGGCCTGATGGCCGCCAGATCATACGCTTCAAGCCGGTATCCGCCCTCGCTACGCCTGATTTCATGGAACGCCTGATTGCTCTATATAAGCAAGCTATTGAGAAGAACGAAGCCGACCCGTTACTCCTGATTGCTACCTTTGTTTTTGATTTCGAATGCGTCCATCCTTTCAAAGACGGCAATGGGCGCATAGGGCGTTTACTTGCTCTTCTTCTGCTATATCAGGCCGGTTATGATGTTGGGCGGTATATAAGCCTTGAACGCATCGTCGAAGACACCAAGGAGACATACTACGAAGCGTTATACAAAAGCTCTAAGGGTTGGCATGAAGGAAAACATGATCTTCGCCCATGGTGGAACTATTTTCTTGGGATGCTGACTGCAGCTTACAAGGAATTCGAGGAGCGGGTGGGTAAGATTACCTCGGCGCGGGGTGCTAAGCGTGAAATGGTCCGAAGTGCAATTGAACGCATGCCTGAAAGGTTTACGATTGGGGACTTGAAGCGGGTCTGCCCCGGGGTGAGTTACCCCACTCTTCAGCGTGCGCTTTCTGATTTAAGAAAAGAAAAAAAGCTTAGATGCCTCAGTCGAGGCCCCGATGCTCAATGGGAGCG
>SCSY01000290.1 GCA_004298625.1 Nitrospirota bacterium
GAATCGAGGAACGCGCCGAACTTCGTGACCCTGTTATTCACCCTCGCAACGATGCCATCGAGCATATCAAAGAGAGCGCCGATGAGAATAAGCATGCCGCCGAGTTTCAGGTTATGCGGGATAACAAATGCAGCTATGGCGGTTATAATAAATCCGGTCAGGGTGATGGAATTAGGACTTAAGGGAATATTTCTTATGAGCGAGGCAAGCGGTCTATCCAGGAAATGGCCAAGCCTTGCTCCAACCATCTACCTCTCTCTTTTCCCTCTTACAAATTCTTCCAGCATGTTACGGGCCTCTTCATCGGAAAATTGCTTCATCGGATGTTTCATAAAATATGCTGACGGAGATATAAGCGCGCCCCCTACTTTTCTGTCGCGCGCAATCCGGCAACATCTTACTGCATCTATGACAACGCCTGCGCTGTTTGGAGAGTCCTCAACCGAGAGCCTGAGCTCAAAATTAACAGGGATATTCCCGAATCCCCTTCCCTCCATCCTTAAAAAGCAGACCTTGTTATCATTCAGCCATGGGATATAATCGGAAGGGCCAATATGAATATTTTCGGCGTCCAGAGGATTTTTTAGCTGCGACTGGACTGCCTCTGTCTTTGAAACCTTCTTTGATTTAAGCCGTGTATGATTCAGCATATTCAGAAAATCCGTATTGCCGCCTACATTCAACTGATACGTGCTGTCAATTTTTACGCCCCGGTCCACTAATAATTTTGTGAGCGTTCTGTGAATTATCGTAGCGCCTATCTGGCTCTTTATATCGTCGCCTATAATTGGTATATTTCTCTCTTCAAAACGCCTTGCCCATAATTTATCGGAAGCTATGAATACAGGCACGCAATTGATTAAACCGACGCCGGCCTTAAGACATGCCTCTGCATAAAAGGCAGTAGCCTTTTCAGAGCCGACAGGCAGATAATTCAAAAGCAGCTCTGCGCCGCTTTGCCTTAAGACTTTTGAAACATCACAGGGTTTTTTATCGGCTACCACAAACCTGCGGTCTTCGGAATAATCTTTCATGTGCCGGGATACGCTGTCCAATGCCTCGCCCATCTTGACAATAACGGGATAATCCGGCAAATTTTTATTGAAGATTTTTGTGCAGTTCGGTTTGGCAAAAACCGCTTTCTCAAGCGGCCTGCCTACCTTTCTTTTATCTATATCGAATGCAGCGACTATTTCTATGTCGGCAGGCCTGTATCCTCCGAGGTTATAATGCATCAGGCCGAGCGACCTGTCAGGATGCCTATCCCCTAAACTCTTATAATATTCTATCCCCTGAATCAAAGAGCTTGCGCAGTTTCCCACCCCGGCAATTGCAACGCGTATCTTCCCCATGATTCCTTTAAGAACCTCCATTCATGTCTTTATGTTTTGGTCGGGGCGACCCGATTTGAACGGGCGACCACTCGCACCCCAAGCGAGTGCGCTACCAGGCTGCGCTACGCCCCGATTATTTAGCTCATGGCTTGTAGTTAATAGCAAAACCATGCATGAGCCATGAACTATGAACTATAAACTATCAGCTATGAGCTATTTAGTATTTCTCTGAGTCTCTGCCTGACATGTTCTATAATCTTATGCGGCGGGATAGTCTCCGTAATCTTTGGTTCAGGTATCTGCTTATTTGACAGGGAGCCTTCTCCAAACCTTTTTCTTACGCCTTCGATTGTATATCTCTCCTGATAGAGCAGTTTTTTTATCTCCAGGATAAATTCGAGATCCTTCTTAACATACACCCTTTGACCTGATTTATTCTTCCTGGGCTTAAGAAAGGGAAATTCAGTCTCCCAGTATCTTAGAACATAAGGTTCGATATCAGCTATCCTGCTAACCTCTCCTATTTTATAAAAGAGCTTATCAGGAATCGGCCTCTGAACCTCGATGCTTTTTGCAGAAGACCTGTACATCTTACTGTTCTATAACCAATTTTAACTTGTTGCTGGCCCTGAATGTAATTACTTTTCTTGGCGATATCTCAAGGTCTTCACCGGTCTTGGGATTTCTTCCCCTTCTTGCAGCCTTCTTCCTTACGTGGAAGGTCCCAAAACCTGAAACCTTAACCGACTCCCCCTCTTTAAAAGTCTGTTTCAGCGTTTCGAAAATTATCTCTATTATGTCCTGCGCCTCTTTTTTAGAGAGCCCTACTTTCTCAAATATTGCGTCTGCCAGGTCAGCTTTTGTCATATCATAACTCCTTAAATCATAATATTGTTGGATTAATGATTTTCTTAATTATATTAAGGAGATAGCCTATTGTCAAGAAGAAATTGGTTTAAATCTCAAAATTGACCAATAAATTATCCCCTGTGGTATTATAGTTGCAGGTAATTTTTATGGCATATAAGGACCTAAGGGCATTTATACAGGCACTTGAAACTAAAGGTTTTCTGCACCGCATAAGGGCGGAAGTTGACCCTCTGCTCGAGATATCCGAGATAACCGACAGGGCGTCAAAAAGCCCTGATGGCGGAAAGGCATTGTTCTTTGAGAAAGTAAAAGGCTCTGAATTTCCCGTTGTTACAAACCTCTTTGGTTCGTTCGAAAGAATGTGCCTTGCGCTTGAGGTGAATGAACTTGACGATGTTGCCGGGCGCATTGAAAACATTCTCAATCAGGCGCCTCCAAAGACATTGTTTGAAAAAATCGGAATGCTTCCAAAACTTATCGAGCTTTCGCAATATCTTCCGAAATACGTTAAGAACGCGCCATGCCAGGAGGTTATTGAAAAAGATAATCCCGACCTCTCAAAGTTCCCGGTCATTAAATGCTGGCCTCATGATGGACAGCCGGGAGACGAAGGACGGTTTATTACCCTTCCGATGGTCTTTACAAAAGACCCTGAAACAGGAAGGCCCAACTGCGGGATGTATCGAATTCATATCTATGACAAGAAGACCACAGGTATGCATTGGCATATCCACAAAGACGGGGCCCGGCATTATGAAAAATATAAAAAACTCGGTCAAAGGATGCCTGCTGCAATAGCTGTCGGAAGCGACCCTGCAGTGATCTATGCCTCAAGCGCTCCCCTTCCGGAATCCATAGATGAGATGCTCTTTGCCGGATTTTTGAGAAAATCTCCTGTTGAGATGGTCAAGTGCATAACAAGTGATATTAATGTCCCTGCCAACAGCGAGATGGTTATTGAAGGTTATCTGGACCCCGGCGAAACGCGCATCGAAGGCCCGTTCGGCGACCATACAGGGTTTTATTCTCCTGCGGAGCCCTACCCTGTCTTTCATGTTACATGCATCACTCACAGAAAAAACATGATATACCCTTCCACATTAGTAGGAAAACCGCCGATGGAAGACTGCTACATGGGAAAGGCAACAGAGAGGATATTCCTTCCATTGCTAAGGCTCGATTTCCCTGAGATAAAAGACATAAACCTCCCCATGGAGGGAGTGTTCCATAACTTTGCGATCATAGCAATTAAAAAGAGCTACCCGGGCCACGCAAAAAAAATAATACACGGCATATGGGGAAAAGGGCAGATGATGTTTGCAAAACTGTTGATTGTTGTTGATGACGATGTGGACGTGCAGAACCTCTCATACACCGCGTGGAGGGTTCTGAATAATGTTGACTGGAAAAGGGATGTTGTAATATCAGAAGGGCCGCTGGATGCCCTTGACCACGCGGCAAACTGGCCGAGATACGGGGCCAAGATGGGGATAGACGCGACGAGAAAAACCCGCGAGGAAGGCATGATGCGGGACTGGCCTGAAGAGATTTATATGTCTGAGGAGATAAAGAAACTTGTTGATAAGAGATGGAAGGAGTATGGATTTTAAAATGACCAATAAGGCAAGACATAGCATATTCGCTCATTCTCGCTGCGCTCCGAGGATTTTGCCTCACAACCCCCTTAAATCCCCCTTAACAAAGGGGGACTTGGGGGTTGTCTGACTATCGGCAAAATAAACCGCTAATATACTATATCCTGCCTTATTTAAAAAACAATATGAACCGCATATTTGTCACTTGGCTTATAAACACGACAGCAATAATGCTTGCTATTAAGTTCGTCCCCGGAATTTACTTCTCGGGCAGATGGTGGGGACTCTTATTAACAGGGATAATCTTCGGTTTTGTAAATACCTTTATACGCCCTCTGGTAAAATTATTCACCCTTCCCCTTCTCGTTCTCACGCTGGGCCTTTTCACGTTTATTATAAATGCTATGATGCTCGGCATAACTTCGTGGATATCAGACCGGCTGAATCTCGGCTTTAACGTGGTGGGGTTCAAGGCAGCCTTTCTCGGGGCATTGCTCATAAGCATTGTAAGTATGGTTCTGAACTGTATACTTGATGCAAGCGAGCAGGAAAGACAACGCAAGATATAAATATTTTTGAGAGGATAATTTATGGAAGAAAAGTGGTACGAAGGTCTGGGCGAGGACGCATTTTTAAAGGAAGAAGACAGGGAATACAAAAACATCCTCGAAAAAATAAAGGCCGCGGTAGAAAGCGGAATGGGCTTTGATGAGGCATGCAGAACAGCAGGCATAGAGAATCACAAATTCAAGGACGAAATCGGCGATGACGGCCTCAAGTTTTTGATAGCGGAAATGCACTTCATGAAGAAGATGCCTACCGACAAGGTTGCCGAGGCCCTCAAAATATCCCTCGAAAGGGTCAATGCCGCAAGGGAGAGCATGTTGAAGGAAGTCGAAGAGTCGGCCATAAATGCCTTCCATAAAGACACCGGGTCAGAAGAAGCCTGAAAAATTTTCCTCTTGTCTACTCCCGATGTCAGGTATAAAATATAACCTTTAGAAAGATTCGGAAATTTTATGACAGAAAAACTTTCAGGATTCAGGGGCATAATTAATTCGCTCGGTCTTGTCTTCGGAGACATAGGCACAAGCCCTATATACACACTCACGGTCGTTTTTCTTATTCTTCCAAAGACAGCCGACAACATCATCGGAGTCCTGTCCCTTATAGTCTGGACTCTGATAGCGCTCGTTACGACACAGTATGCGTGGCTCGCGATGAGTCTCTCTATAAGAGGCGAGGGAGGCACTATCGTTCTTAAGGAAATTCTGGTTTCGGCCCTCAAGAAAAAAGGGATGACGGTGATCATCACACTTATCTCCTTTGTCGGGGTATCCCTTTTGATAGGCGACGGCATAATCACTCCGGCAATAAGCATTCTGAGCGCTGTGGAGGGCGCAGTGCTTATCCCAGGGCTTGAGGGACTCACAAAGGGACAGATAGTATTAATCTCGGCAGTAATAGCCTTCCTGCTCTTTGCTATTCAGAGCAAAGGAACCGAGAAAGTGGCTGGAGCGTTCGGCCCCATAACAGGGATATGGTTCATAGCGCTCACTACCGTTGGGATTATGGGCATCATGGAGTCCCCTGAAGTCCTGCGCGCGGTTAATCCCGCTTATGCCGCGAGATTCCTCATCGAAAACAAACTTGCGGGCTTTATCGCGCTTGGAGAGATAATTCTCTGCGCAACCGGCGGCGAGGCGCTTTACGCAGATATGGGACATCTCGGAGCCAGGCCGATAAGGCAGGCGTGGGTAGGGGTTTTCATCGCTCTCTCTATAAACTACCTTGGGCAGGGAGCTTTTCTGATAGCTCATCCGGAAACAAAAAACATACTCTTCGAAATGGTATTTCACTACTCGAAAACTCTCTATGTGCCTTTCCTTCTTCTCAGCATCTCGGCCACTGTAATAGCCTCACAGGCGATGATAAGCGGAATGTTCTCGATCGTATACCAGGGTATAAACACAAGGCTGATGCCGATGTTTAAGGTCGAATATACGTCTGAAAAGATACGGTCCCAGATATACATACCATCAGCCAACTGGTTTTTGCTCATAGCAGTGATATTCATAATGATGGAGTTTCAGGAGTCGAGCAAGCTCGCGGCTGCATATGGACTGGCTGTTACAGGCACCATGACCCTGACCGCAGTGATGATGGCGTGGATATTTTATTTAAAGAAAAAACCCCAGTTCGCCGCCATATCTCTTATTGTTGCCCTCATCGATATGGCATATTTAGGCTCTAACTTTTACAAGATTCCGCACGGAGGATACTGGTCTTTGATTCTTGCGTCGGTTCCGTTCGGGACGATAATACTTTATACAAAGGGGCAGAAAAGGCTCTATAAGATGATGTCATTCATGCCGATAGAGGATTTTCTCCTTAAGTTCTCGCGTGTCTATCAGACAACGGAAAAAATAAAAGGCACGGCGCTGTTCCTTATCAAGGACGCAAAAGAGATCCCGTTCTATATAACGCAGACCATGTTTTTCCACGGGATTATTTATGAAGACAATATCCTTGTCTCTATAATCAAGAGGGACGACCCGTATGGGATAACAAGCTTTTTCAATCCCGACCTCGCACACGGACTCCGTGTATTCGAGATACAGATGGGGTATATGGAGGTTGTGGATATAGAGGAAGAATTGAGGGGCGCGGGCATAGAGGAGAGAACCGTTTTCTACGGCGTCGAGGAGATAAGCACCATGAACCCTATCTGGAAGCTGTTCTACTTCATAAAGAGAAACACCTCCATATTCATCCGCTTCTACAACTTCCCGCCAAAAAAACTGCACGGGGTTTTGACGAAGGTGGAGCTTTAATAATAATTCAGACCCTGATTAAAATCATACCTGCTCATGCCCAAGCATGCTATCCTTATATTAGAAATACCATATAGGAGGTGCAGGCATGAAAGATAAATGCGCGGGAGCGGCAAACCTCACAACACCTACGCTTAAAATAAAAAAATGCCCTGAATGCAACGGAGATGTGGAAATTTTTTCTACTGACCTGGAAGTGAAATGCTGCAACTGCGGCTTTGTCATATATAATGAACTCGAATCCTGCATCCAGTGGTGCAAATATGCAAAAGAATGCGTTGGAGAAGAACTTTACAAAAAATTAAAAAAGTAAATTATCAGGGCTAATTCCCCGACGCCCTGTTTGCATATTTTATATCGCTAATGGGAACTCCGGTTCTTATTTTATCTCCAGCATCCTGTCAAGCGCTCTTTTTGCAGGTATCCTGATATGTTCAGGCACCTTGATGATATAATTATCTTCCTTTAAGGCCCTGAGAACACTTTTAAGTGTTGTCTTTTTCATGTTGGGACATATCATATCTTTTCTCAGAGGGTAAAAAGCCTTTTCAGGATTTTCTTTTCTCAGCCTGTGCATCAGTCCTATCTCCGTGCCTACAATAAATTCTTTTTCAGAGGACGCCCCGGCGTATCTGAGCATTCCCGACGTGCTCGTAACATGGTCGGCCATCTCAAGGACCTCCAGCCTGCATTCAGGATGCGCCAGCACAACAGCCCCGGGATGCTCTGCCCTCGCCTTTTTAATATCTTCGGGCATCACTCTCTCATGCACATGACAGAAGCCGTCCCATGCGATCACCTGCTTTTTCGTATTCCTTGCCGCCCATGCCGAAAGATTTTTATCAGGTATGCATATAACCTTTTCACCAGGCAGCGATTCTATAACTTTCACAACATTTGCAGAGGTGCAGCATATATCGCTCTCCGCCTTTATATCCGCAGTTGTATTGACATACGCAACAACAGGCACGCCCGGATTTTGCGCCTTGATGTCACGGAGCGTGAATTCCGGGGGATAAACATAAGGCGGCGGGTTGTCAAAACCTGGAAAACTTTTTCTTAGGGGTCTTGGAGAATCAACTCTTATCATATCCGCCATGGGACATCCCGCGCCGAGCTCTGTCAGAAGAACTGTTTTTTCAGGCGAAAGGATCGAGGCGCTCTCCGCCATAAAATGAACGCCGGCAAATACGATTATATCGCATTTAATTGTGGATGCTGTTCTTGAAAGTTCCAGTGAATCTCCCACAAAATCAGCAATATCCTGGACCTCGTCCCTCTGGTAGTTGTGAGATAGAATTATCGCGCGCTTTTCTTCCTTCAACTTCAGAATTTCTTGTCGAAGCGACTCTATTCCGACTCGAAGACCGGGATTCTCTGCGGGCATCTAAAACCTGAGCGTATTCGTCTTGGGGAGAGGGAAGTTTGTGAAGAGGATTGTGCCGTCCTCCATTAATATCCTGTAAATAGGTTCCGGCTTTTTGACCTTGCCTGAGCCTGAAGAATAATAGTCGGTCTTGCCGTTATAGAGCGCAAGCACTTTTTTAACATACTGCTTTGTCTCTGAGATAGGAGGCACGCAGCCATATTTCTCGACAGTCTTCGGCCCGGCATTATACGCCGCAAGCGCAAGAGTAAGGTTGCCATCGAATCTCTCGATAAGGTATCTCAGATATCTTGTGCCGCCGTCTATATTCTCCTCAGGGTCATAGGGATTTTTAACCTGAAGGTCGTTTGCGGTTGCCGGCATTAACTGCATAAGTCCCATTGCGCCTTTTTTTGAGACAGCATACGGATTGCCGTTTGATTCAGCCCTTATAACTGCGGTAACAAGCGACGGGTCCACATCGTGTTCTTTTGCTTTCTTGTTTATTATAGGATTGTAACAATCTTTTTTCTTTTTAGGATACGTAAGGGGGTCTGCTTTAGCGTATACGACTGATTTACTGCTGTTTTTCTCTTTCAGTATCCGTTCATTTTTTTTACCAGCCGGGGCGTCCGTATAAAGCGCAACGCCATCATCCCCGACATATTTGTATATGTCGGCTTCCGCAAAACTCCAGGGCAGCAACAATATTACCACTGCACTTAAGATTAACCTCATGGTCAAATATACCATTTAAACCCGCTACTGTCAATCTTTTGCAGGCTTAAAAACCACCATTGCCAGAGGCGGCAATGTTATGTTTATCGAATATGGCCTTCCATGCCATTGGATATCCTCTGCCAAAACACCGCCTGCGTTTCCGATATTGCTGCCCCAGTATTCCAAAGAATCGCTGTTTAAAACTTCCCTGTAAAACCCGGCTTCCGGCACTCCTATCCTGTAGTCGGATCTCGGCACAGGCGTAAAATTACATACAAATACAAGGAAGTCATCGGATTTTTTTGCCTTTCTTATGAAGGCTATTATGCTCTGTTCCGTATCGCGAAAATCTATCCATTCAAAGCCCCAATAATTAAAGTCCACCTCATACAGCGACGGCTCCGATTTATAAAGCCCATTTAAGTCGCTGACGAATCTCCTGAGTTTCTGATGCGGCTCATACTGAAGCAGGTGCCAGTCAATGCTGTGATCATGTTTCCACTCATCCCACTGCCCGATTTCATCTCCCATAAAAAGAAGTTTCTTGCCGGGATGTCCATACATGAAACCGTATAAAAGCCTGAGATTCGCAAACTTCTGCCACATATCGCCGGGCATCTTACCGAGCATGGAACTCTTGCCGTGCACAACTTCATCATGTGAAAGCACAAGCATAAAATTTTCCGTAAAGGCGTAAAGGAGACTGAATGTCAGGTTGTTGTGATGGAATTTCCTGTGAACAGGCTCTTTTGAAAAATATTCGAGCATGTCATGCATCCATCCCATATTCCATTTGAGGCTGAACCCCAGCCCTCCCAGATATACCGGCCTTGATACGCCCGGCCATGCAGTTGATTCTTCTGCAATTGTAAGTATCCCGGCATGTTGCTGATGGACGATCTCATTGAATTTTTTAAGGAAATCAATTGCCTCGAGGTTTTCCCTGCCCCCGAAAATATTCGGAATCCACTCGCCCTCTTCTCTTGAATAATCCAGATAGATCATTGAAGCGACAGCGTCAACCCTTAAACCGTCAATGTGATATTTTTCCAGCCAGAAAAGCGCATTTGAGATTAAGAAATTTCTTACCTCATTTCTTCCATAATTAAAAATAAGCGTGCCCCAGTCCCTGTGTTCGCCTTTTCTCGGGTCTGCATGTTCATACAATGCCGTCCCGTCAAAATGCCCAAGCCCATGAGCGTCCCGCGGAAAATGCGCAGGCACCCAGTCAAGGATAACACCGATATTGTCCTGATGGCACTTATCCACAAAATACATGAAATCACTCGGGGTCCCGTATCTGTTTGTCGGAGCAAAATACCCGATTGTCTGATATCCCCATGATGCATCAAGAGGATGTTCTGTTACAGGAAGAAGCTCTATGTGCGTATAGCCCATTTCCTTTACATAAGGGATCAATTTTTCAGCCAGTTCCTTATACGTAAGAAAACGATTTTCTTCTTCAGGCATGCGCATCCATGAACTCAGGTGCGCCTCGTAAACAGAGACCGGAGACTCAAACCAGTTCTTTTTAGAACGCATATCCAGCCAGTCATCGTCTTCCCATTGATATTTATTTATGTTATAGACGATAGAGGCGCTCTTGGGCCTGACTTCAAAATAAAAGGCATAAGGGTCGGCCTTCAGGAAAATATCGCCGGCTTGTGATTTTATCTCAAACTTATAAATCTTGCCCTCATCGAGTCCCGGGATGAACAGTTCCCATATACCCGACAAGCCCAGCACGCGCATCTGATGCCTTCTGCCGTCCCAGTTATTAAAATCACCAACAACGCTTACCCTTTTTGCATTAGGCGCCCAGACCGCAAAATGAACGCCCTTTATGCCGTTAATCTCAGTGATATGGCTGCCGAGTTTTTCGTAGTTGCTGTAATGGCTCCCCTCTCCAATAAGATACAGGTCAAAATCGGAAAGCACGGGCCAGAATGAATAAGGGTCGTGAAATTCAAATATGTGTTCATTGGATGCCTTTAGCCTCAGCTTATATCTGAATAATTCTTTTCTGTCATCAAAGTTCTTTTCAAAAAAACCTGCCTTGTTGGTCTTTTCCATCTTATAGGCCTTATTGTCGCCGACATCAACAACCCATGCCTCATCAGCATCCGGCAAAAAAGCACGCACAGCTATCGTCTTCTTCTTGCCGGATTCAACTTCGTGCATCCCCAAAATCAAAAAGGGATCCCAGTGTTCTGCTTTGATAATGCGTTTAATATGCTCTTTTAGCGTCATTTTCTTAAGCCAAACCTTCCCTTTAATTTCTCAACATCAGGGCTTACGCTCGGACTTTGTTGAACATTGATTTGCTTTGCCTCGTCTTCAACGAGAGGTTTTATGTATTCGTAAATCTCGGCAATATTTTTCTTGCCGTCTTTAAGGGCTTTTAGGAAATAGTATGTAAATACTCCATGCCCTTTTTCAGGAGAAGAAGTAGAAATCTGCGTTCCCTGCGTTGCCGAGAGTACCGCCATGTTTGATGATAAAACCCCTGTATCCACCATCATCACCAGCGGCCTCGCGCCCTTTGCAAGCACGCTCCTTCCGCCAGCGCCTGAAAAACAGGAATCAAGGAGAACAATCACTTCCGCTACTTGAAGCTTGCCGAGTTTATCGTAAAGCCTTTTCAATGGATAGCCTGTATCCTCAAGATAATTCGGGTCGCCATCAAACGGCACAATATAGGCGTCTCCGTTTTTTGCATCAGGCGCTCCATGGCCGGAATAATAGATTACTACTTTACTGTCGCTCTTGGTCCTGTTCGGAAGCCACGTTTCTACAGTTTTCTTTATGCTTGACTGCGTTGCCCTTTCATTCAGGAGAAGTTCTATATTCCTTTCCTTGACGCCCAACGATACAAGATACTCTTTCATAAGCTTTGCATCGCTGGAAGAATAATCTGAAGCAGGCAAATCCTGATATTTCTCAACGCCTATAACAACTGCCATGTCATTATCTCCCATTACTTTATCGGTTACACCAAAAAAAGGCTTATCAACATCGGATTTGACAATGGGCAATTCCTTTCCGGACGGCTTCGAAGCTATAGTTTCGGATACTCCTTTTGCAGCAACAAATGCATGAATCTCACGTGAAGAAGTTATAACTTTAGCAGCCTCTTGTAAAGCAGCAACTACTGATTCTGCGGCTACACTTCCAGTCGCTCCCAAAAAATCACCCGTGATAGGTGCGGAGTATATTTTTTCCACTTTAGGTGAACTTATTATTCCCTCCCATACGAGCGCTCCTTTCATATCATAAACAGCAAGTTTAATGGATATTTTTGCAACAGCCGTTGATGTGAAAGCGCCTGCACCGCTATACCAATGCTGGAATTTTCCAACTTTTGGGATGATAATAACATCAATATCTTGCGGATACGGCTTGCCTTTCACTATAACTGCCTTATTAAAAGCAGGAGACAAAATAGTGAGAACATTCTTCTTGATCATCTGTCCAAAGGGGAAAGTATATGTTCCATAAATGGATGATTCGTTTGCTTGTCCAGTGAACGTATAATTTTCCATCTGGTCGGTTATAAGAATTGCTGTATTCAATGGTGTTTTTTGGACAATGTCAGGCGGGGCCGCAGTAACATCTACCATAGGGACGTTGTAATGCCCTGCACATCCCACAGTTAAAAATGATAATAAAAATATAACCATTACTCCCAATCTTTTCATACTCCCACCTCCAGAAATCATTTGCCTCCCCACCGCTTAAAAATCTCATGTTCGCTTTCCATCGCATCGAGTATCTTTCCTGCCATAAAATCAACAAGATCATCAATCTTCTCAGGCTTATGGTAAAAGGCAGGAACAGGCGGAGCAATCTTGACGCCAAGCCTCGCAAGCTTGAGCATATTTTCAAGATGAATTGCGCTGAAAGGCATCTCGCGGGGAGAAAGAAGCAGCGGCCTTCCCTCCTTTATCGTCACATCAGCAGCACGCTCTACAAGGTTGTTCGCATAGCCATTGGCAATGCCTGAAAGGGTTTTCATCGAGCATGGCACAACAAACATCCCGTCTGTCTTGAACGAACCGCTGGCAATAGGTGCATACATATCTGTATCCTCATGAAAGAAAAGCCTGTCTGTTTTAAAATGTTTTCTAATCTTATCTTCTGTCAACTTTGACCCTTTGACCCTTTGACCTTTTGACCCTTCTTTAATTGTCCAGTCTATTCCTGTTTCATCTTTTATTATCGAAAATGATTGTGATGAGATTATGAGATGGACTTCAGATGTCTTCAGAAGTTCCTTGAGAACCCTTATGCCGATTATTGAACCGCTTGCGCCGCTTATGGCAAAGACATATTTTTTCATGAAATCCTATTTGTCATTCCCGTGAAAACGGGAATCCAGTTTCTTTGGTTTCTGGATTCCTGCTTACGCAGGAATGACTGAAAGAAATTGTCTATGTCTTTCATTAAAGTCATTTTCCCAATCTTTCCAAAACCTTCTGGGCATCTTCCCATACAAGCTTCTTGTCCTTCGGGTTCCTCAAAAGATATGCAGGATGGAATGTCGGCATAAGCGGTATACCGCAATATTCGTAGAACCTTCCCCTCAGTTTGCTTATAGGAATCCTTGAAGCGATCAGCGTCTGCGCAGATATGCGGCCCAGCGCAATTATAACCTTTGGAGAGATTATCTCTGCCTGTCTTTTAATGAAAGAACTGCACGCATTAATTTCATCATCTTCAGGAGCCCGATTCATGGGAGGCCTGCATTTAACTATATTTCCTATATAAACAGCCTCTCTCTTAAAGCCCATCTTCTCTATGAGCTTTGTCAATAACTGGCCTGCATCTCCGACAAACGGCCTTCCCTGCAAGTCCTCTTCCCTGCCGGGACCCTCGCCTATGAACAATATCCGGGCATCAACGCTCCCCTCACCAAAGACAAGATTCGTTCTCCCCTTTGAAAGCTTGCACCTCTGACAATCCCCTATCTCTTCCCGTAATGCCTTCAATGCAGCGGCCTTTTCAGCCGTAGACAAGAGTGCAACAGGTGAAGCCTTAGATGTTGGGCGATAGGTGTCGGCCTTCATCTCTTCGCTAACCACTGCCGGCACTCTAATCTCCGGCTTCCGCACTTCCGCACTTTTGTACTTCTGCGCTATCGTTAACGGTATTCTCTCAATGCCCATTGCCTGATAAAATTCAAGGATAGTTTTTATA
>SCSY01000291.1 GCA_004298625.1 Nitrospirota bacterium
GTGCTTTTCGAAGTGCATGACCTGAAGGAACTTGAGATGGCGCTTTTTATAGATGCGGACATAATCGGGATAAATAACAGAAATCTCAAAACCTTAACAATCAACTTGAACAATACTTTTGAGATTAAAAAAGAGATTCCTTCAGGGAAGATTGTCGTAAGCGAAAGTGGGATTAAAACAAGGGAAGATGTCCTCCGCCTTGAATCAGCGGGCATAGACGCTGTTCTCATCGGCACTTCATTTATGGAGGCAAAGGATATAGGGGGAAAAATAGAGGAACTGCTCGACTTCGGAGTTTGAAAAAAATGACATATGTATTTATGATATGATATATAATGTATATCACTTTAGGAGGTGATGGCTATGGGAAAAGTTGCAGCACTTGTTTATCTTGAACCCATACAGAAAAAAGCTCTTCTGCAGAGGTCCGCAAAAAGCGGGACATCTGTTGCACAAGAAATACGAAGCGCTGTGGATATTTACCTCCACGGCGAAGTGACAGCAGAGGAACTAAAGGCATTAGATATTGCCTCACAAAGAGCAGAAGCCTCTATCAAAAGGATGATAACCCAGCTTAAGAATATCAATAAACGTGTGGATAGTTTTCTTTTGCAGCGGGAGGATAAGAAATGAGCATTCTTGAGAATGTCCTGAACAGGCTTGAAAAATTTGTGGTGCTTGAGAAAGAGGTTGAACACCTTGCCCGCTCCACTTCAAAACTATTGGATGCTATAGAAAACCATGAGAAAAGGATTACAAAGATCGAGTCGAAGTTTGAGGTGTACGAAAGTCTGGGGCGGAAAAAAATTGAGTAACCGCTATACGGCTCTGCCGGTCGAGAAAAGAGGAGGTTGATGCATATGAAGGCTATCAAGGCTAAAGAGATTGACAAGAAATTTGACGAAGGCGAGGACATTTCCAAATATCTCGATTTGTCAAAGGCGAGAAGACCCGAGCAGGAACAAAAAAGGGTGAATGTAGATTTTCCCATCTGGATGATTCAGATGCTGGATAAGGAAGCAAAACGTCTTGGTGTGCCCCGGCAATCTATTATTAAAGTCTGGGTAGCGGAACGCCTTGAGAAAGTGGCTTAAAGAATTTTCTTGCCAGGGAAAAGAAACATTTATAACGCTTGGCAAACGCTGATTACTTCGTAAACTTCGTCTTTACCTGCTCAAGATACTTAATGAACACCTCAGGCTCGACCTTATCAGCAAAGCACATCTTTTTGCCCTCAGGGTCTTTGATAATATTCCCGTCAGAATCCAGAAAAAGAAGGAGGCAATCGCTCTTATAATCGTATTTCTCTCCAAGGGCTTTCTCATCGGGGGTTAAATCTTTTCCGAGGTCTATAAATACAGGGACAAAATCCGAGTTTATTTTCTTAACGATCTCATCATTGCTGTATACGTTTTTTATCAGGAATTGACATCTCGGGCATCCCTTTATAACTCCGAAATCCACAAGCGCCGGCTTTTTTTCGGCCTTTGCCTTTGCCATCCCTTCCTTCAATGAGTGCCAGTTAACCTTCTCCGCATATTTTTCATCTGCCCATGAATTAAGAGATAAAAAAGAAAGAACAATTATTATGGCAATTACAGGTCTCATGCTTCTCTTATTATACACCTTTGAGACCCGGAAGTTCCCGTCTCAAGCGCTGCAGATTTTCAAATGCCGCCATAAACTTTCTGTAATCCCTCGGCTTATCGCCCTGCATGGATTCAAGCAGTCTCTCGCAGAAATACCAGGTGCATCTGAAAGGCCTTCTGTATCTCGGCAATGAACAGCCTTTTTCAGAGAGGAACCTGCACGGATCGGTATCCGGCCTGTCAGGATCACAATGAAGATTAGCTAAACCCAGGGCATCAATAAAAACAAGGTCGTTCTCCTCGTACCTGCCATGCCTGTCAATACAGCAGACCTTTGGACATGAAGGGCAGACCTCTGACGTATGCCGCTGGATATAAGGGCTTATTGAATCAAAAGCCTCTCTTAGTTCATCTGCGGCTTTTCCCATATTTAAACTCTCCGTACAAGGGGTCCTCTTCGCATACATCTTTCCATGAACATTTTTTACAGTATCCTTCAAGCCAAAAATTAAATATCTCGGGAATTATTTCTTTTACGCCATGCCATTTTGTTTTAGCGCCCGGGGTCTCCTTAAGCAAAGCAAGGGCAAACTTGTCCATCTCCGTTATCTCATCATTGGAGTTTTCATCAGATGAACATTTTCCACCCCTCAGATGAGGACAACTCCGGCATATATCATCAGCTCCCAGGGAAATCTCAACCCCTAATTCCGATATCTTTTTCAGTGTATCTCTCAGGTTTTTAACAAACTCCCGGTTATAGCCTTTGCCGCTGAAAAAGTGCAGGCAGATAAGATGATGCCCTCTCAGTTTAGGAATATCAGACATTATAAAAGTATAACAGATTGCAGCCATGCCGGCAGATGCCCTTTTTGACGGCCTATTATGTTAAACTTTTTCAATGTCTATTTTACTTCCTATAGAAAATATCAGGGATAATATAGAATTAATACTCTGCGACAGCATGGCGGCAAAACAGGCGCACAAAGAACTGTTCCGGTTCAGCGACAGCGCGTACTTAACAATGGACGAGACAACAAATGTTTTTACCGCTTTTTCAAGCATTATTAACACCTGTAATTCATCATCTGCCTGCCCTGTGAAGATTCATATCGTCCTGAACTGGCCCAACCTTTTACATGTCTCATTGTGGCAGGCGGAAAGACCGATCATCGGCGATGTATTTACACTCCTTAAAAACAACGGGGTCGGCTCGGATGAACTTCACCCCTTCAAGACTTCAGACATAAACGATATCTTCCCATGGCTTT
This sequence comes from Nitrospirota bacterium, assembly GCA_004298625.1. Lineage (GTDB taxonomy): Bacteria > Nitrospirota > Thermodesulfovibrionia > Thermodesulfovibrionales > UBA1546 > SCSY01. Next base: position 2,861 of record SCSY01000291.1, read on the forward strand.
ACTACGGCAAGAGATTCGATGTCCTGCGAAAGATATGCCGCGTTGCAAAGAGAAGGCTCGAAGGCAGTTTCAAAAACCAGACCACCCTGGTTGATTGCCACGTTATTGCGGAAGATACAAAAAAGATTGCAGCAAGCAGTCTTTGAAGGTGCTGACGATTCCCTCGTGCGGGGAAAAAACTTACCGTATCCGAAACTATTTTTGTCACAGGAGGGAATTGTCTTTGAGCGGTTTATTTTGCCGATAGTCCTACAGTTAATTTAATTCTGGAGATAAAGAGGCAAAATCCTCGGAGCGCAGCGAGAATGAGCGAAAAGATTGTTCCCTCCTGTATAAATGCAAAAATTTCCCTTTGCCTGTTTATTAATCAGCTCCTGCTTAAAAAATAGGCAATCCTTAGAAATGAATAGCCAAAAAATCTTGTTTATCGCCGTATTGCTATTGGCATGTTTCTTGTAGTATGTTAACTGGATGTCAGTTCTAATCCTGAAAAACATAAAGGCAGAAGGGCCGGGGACAATTGAGAAATTTCTCAGAGACAGCAATATCCCCTATGAAATAATAGAGCTTGAAAGCAAAATAATTCCTGATACGGCAATGTTCGATACGCTTGTTATGCTGGGAGGCCCCATGAGCGTAAATGAAAGCGACATCTACCCTTATATCACAAAAGAGGAGGAGCTAACACGGGAATTCATAGCTAAAGGCAAAAAGGTTCTCGGCGTATGTCTCGGCGCGCAGATAATGGCAAAGGCGTTCGGAGCAAAGGTCTACAAAGGTCCTGAACCTGAGATAGGATGGCATGACATCGAGATAACAGACGCGGGACTAAAAGACCATGCGATGAAGGAACTCGCAATGCATCCCGAGACAGAGAATTTCCAAAAAAAATTCAAGGTCTTTCACTGGCATGGCGAGACCTTCGACATTCCCTCAGGGGCGGAAAGGCTTGCAAAATCGGATTTATATCCGAACCAGGCTTTCAAATATGGGAATAATGCTTATGCATTCCAGTTTCACATAGAAGTTACAAAAGATACGGTGTATGACTGGCTTAAGAACGAGCCGGTTGACAAGGACAGGCTCAGGGCGGAGACAGAAAGTCTCTACGAAACTTATAATGCCCGGGCAATGAGTTTTTACAAGGCATTTTTTAAATAACGGGGATTGGGGCTTAGGGATTGGGGATTGGTTTTTTTACTAACCCCTAACCCCTAAAACCTAATCCCTAAAACAGGAGGTGATATATGAAAAAGGTAGAGGCGATAATAAAACCCTTTAAGCTCGACGAAGTAAAGGATGCCCTTAACGAGATCGGCATACAGGGAATGACTGTCACGGAAGTTAAAGGGTTCGGACGGCAAAAAGGCCATACCGAACTGTACAGGAGCGCCGAGTATGTCGTTGATTTTATCCCCAAGATCAAGATCGAGGTCGTAACATCGGACAGCCTGGCGCAGAAGGTTGTTGCAGTCATCGAGAAGACGGCAAAGACCGGAAAGATCGGAGACGGTAAGATATTTGTCTATTCTGTCGAAGATGTTGTCAGGATAAGGACAGGCGAGAGAGGAGAGGCAGGGGTCTAATGAAAGAGAAAAATAAAAAACAGCACAGGGTTCTGAAACAAACAAAAAAATCCACAGAGAAAAGGAGAGGAGAAATGACACCAAAGGACGTAATCAAGATGGCTCAGGAAAACAAGGCCGTGATGGCAAATTTCAAGTTCCTTGATTTTCCCGGAATCTGGCAGCACTTTGCAGTGCCGATAGCCGAATTAAAAGAAGAGGTATTTGAAGAAGGTCTCGGTTTTGACGGCTCTTCAATAAGGGGGTGGCAGGCAATCCACACATCCGACATGCTGATAATACCGGATGCGGAAACAGCGTTTATGGATCCTTTTATGGAATATCCGACAATAAGCCTGGTCTGCAATATCGTGGACCCTATCACAAAGGAATATTACACAAGAGATCCCCGTTATATAGCGCAGAAGGCAGAGGCATATCTCAAATCATCGGGCATAGGCGATACAGCCTATTTCGGACCCGAGGCGGAGTTCTTTATATTCGATGATATAAGGTTCGACCAAAAGCCCAATAGCGGCTACTATTTCATTGACTCTGTCGAGGGCATCTGGAATTCCGGCAGGGAAGAAAATCCTAATCTCGGATATAAGCCGAGACATAAAGAAGGTTATTTCCCTGTGCCTCCGACCGACAGCCAGGTTAATATCAGGACAGAGATGGTCATGGAGATGCAGAAATGCGGCATCTATGTTGAAAGGGAGCACCACGAGGTCGCAACAGCAGGACAGGCAGAAATAGACATGAGATTTGACTCATTGGTCCGGATGGCCGACAAACTCATGCTCTTCAAATACATAATCAAGAATGTAGCAAAGAGGCATTGCAAGACAGTTACTTTCATGCCGAAACCTCTATTCGGCGACAACGGCTCCGGTATGCACTGCCACCAGAGCATATGGAAAAAAGACAAGCCCCTGTTTGCAGGAAACGGTTATGCAGGCCTCAGCGAGATGGCGCTCTACTACATAGGCGGAATACTCAAGCATGCGCCTGCGCTTGCCGCCTTAACAAACCCGACAACAAATTCATACAAAAGACTGACGCCCGGATTTGAGGCGCCTGTTAATCTCGCATACTCGGCAAGAAACCGTTCGGCATGCATAAGAATACCGACCTATTCCGCAAGCCCCAAGGCCAAGAGAGCCGAGGTAAGATTCCCTGACCCTTCATGCAACGGATACCTTGCATTTGCAGCGATGCTCATGGCAGGACTTGACGGCATAGAGAACAAGATACATCCCGGCGAACCATTGGACAAGGACATCTACGACCTCGGCCCCGAAGAGCTGGCGTCGGTTCCGACAATGCCTGCAAGCCTTGAAGAGGCTCTGGATAATCTTGAGGCCGACAATGATTTCCTCAAAAAGGGAAATGTATTCACAGAGGACGCCTTAGATACATGGATAAGCTACAAGAGGTCCAAGGAAGTGGATGCGTTAAGATTGAGACCGCACCCTTACGAGTTCTTCCTGTATTATGATATTTAAAGAGTAGTTTCACAGATAAAAAAGGGGGAGGCAGAAACTGTCTCCCCCTTTTTTATTATACGGCTATCTCTAAGGCAATCCGGTCATACTTAGTCACAGGCGCTGTTTTGTGGTCAGTCTCCTTCTTCTCAATCAATCCTATTTGTTCGAGATATTTCACGTCATCTGCCACATTCTTAACATCCCTCTTTGCCATTCGTGCAAGCTCATGGATAGATGATGGCTTCCGGGTCTTGATTGTATGCAGGAGTTCAAGTCTCTTAGGAGTTAATACCTTTCTGAACGCCACAAAGCTGGTGAAATAAACACCGCTCTCTTTCTTGACCTTCTCTCCACGCTCAATAGCCTCTCCTGTTTTCACAAAATCTTCCAGCGCTGTCTTCAAGTCTTTGATGCCGATTTTGATTTTTTTTACTCTCATAATTCACCTCTCTTGTATCTTTCAATATCTCTGAAAAAATCGTGAGCTAATTTTTTGAGACTGATAAAATGATATGCTTCTATCAGTTCCCTAATATGCCTGTGGTCTCCTTGTCCTTCGGCGTTGTCATAGCCTATTATTCTCTCATTTTCTATAACATAAACAAGGGAATATTTATAGCCATGTGGTTTATCTTCTGTAGGCTTTGGCAATTTCCATAAGTTAATCTCAATGGTATTGCCAATCTATGACCTTATCGAGCCTGATTAGCTGAGCATCCATATATTGTAGGTATTATATGCCAACAAAGAATTAGTTGTCAAAAAATTATATTCAGTGGCGGGAGCGTGTGGGAATCGAACCCACCCTTCCGGTTTGTGGCCGGAAACACCGGCTTTGAAGGCCGGGAGGGACACCAGAACCCTATGCGCTCCCAATGCTCTGATGATACTGCATTTGCAGCGCCGTCTGCAAGTCGCAAGAGAGGCTATTTGAAGCTGCTTATTACGAGGTCGGCGATTATGGCGGCGATTGACAGCAGAAAGATAAGCGCATAGTTGATGT
>SCSY01000292.1 GCA_004298625.1 Nitrospirota bacterium
TAAAGCCATTAGCAGAGATTGCACCTGATAAAAAACATCCGGTTACGGGAAAAACCGTAAGAGAAATGGCAGCGAATTTACGACAATAATATTTATGTTATAATTGAAAAAAAATAGAGGCAGGTGAAATATGGGAGCGACTTTAACGATAAAAGGTAATTTAGCCCAGAGACTTGAACCCTTAGCTAAAACCACGCATACGTCAAAATCTTCTTTAGCAACTCAAGCCCTTGAGGAGTTTCTTACAGTTCAGGAATGGCATATACAGGCTATAAAGGAAGGAATTTCAGCAGCAGACAAGGGAGATGTTGTAAGCCATAAGGAGGCTCTTACTGAATTGAAAAAGTGGGGCAAGAGTGCATCTTGAATGGACACGCCCTGCGCGCCATCTTTCTGATATTCGCCTTTGCCATTGCTTCATTCCCTCTCCAGATTAATTCCCTTGCATCAGCCGGAGAGTTGAATCGCCCTTCGCAGTGGGCAGTTCCAATGAAAGTGCAGGGAGTAGGCAATCTGCACAAAATAAATGACAGCCTCTACAGGAGCGCACAGCCGACTGAAGGAGGCATGAAAAATCTTGAAAAGATGGGCATAAAAACCATAATAAACCTCCGCGCCTTTCATTCTGACAAGGACAAACTTAAAGGGACTGGTCTGTTAAACAATGCATTAAGCGTAAAAACCTGGCATATCGAAGACGAGGACGTAATCAAGGTCTTAAAAATCATAAGCAAAAAAGAAAACGGCCCCTTTCTCATCCACTGCCAGCACGGCGCTGACAGAACAGGGATTATGTCGGCAATGTACCGGATTGTTGTGCAGGGGTGGTCAAAGGATGAGGCCATTAAGGAAATGGTTGACGGTGGTTACGGGTTTCATTCTGTCTGGTCGAATATAATTGAATACGTGAAATATGTGGATGTAGAAAAAATCAAACAGGGAATAGCAAAATAAACAACACTTCAATAATTAGGCCTTCCTTACAAAATCTCCGTACCCCTTCAATATCTTCAACCCTAACTCCTGGCTCTTTTCCGGGTGGAACTGCGTTGCAAAGATATTATCCTTCCAGACCATTGCGGTAAAATTAACCCCATAGTCTGTAGTGCCCGCAATTATATCCTTATCCTCAGGAACAACATAAAAGGAGTGCACAAAATAGAAATATGACTTATCATCTATCCCGTTAAATATCGGCGGCTTCTTTTTTATATCAAGCGTATTCCAGCCCATGTGCGGGACTTTTAACTCCATCTTTGGAAATCTCACAACCTTGCCTTTAAATATATTCAATCCCCTGCATACTCCAAACTCCTCTGATTCCGTGAATAAGACCTGAAGCCCGAGGCAGATGCCGAGAAACGGCTTACCCTTCCCTATAGCCCTTATAATCGCCTCTGTGAGCTTCATGTCGGTAAGATTCTTTATGCAGTCCATGAAAGCGCCGACGCCGGGAAGAACGACTCCATCGGCATTGTCTATTGATGCTGTATCGGCAACGATCCGCGCATCAACACCGACTTTTTGGAAGCCCTTCTCGACGCTTCTTAAGTTTCCCATCCCGTAATCAACAATTGCGATCATAGTTTAAATTAATGTTTTAGCCGGTAATTTGTCAAATAGATGAGAAACTAAAACCGCACGCGATGACAACTTTTAGAGTTTTTGGGGCAGTCTTAAAAATTGAGATAAGAAGCTGTTTCATGATAATATGTAATTAGTTGAAAGGGGGTTTTATATGCCTAATGTTTCTGTAAAAGAAAAGGTGTTAAAAGCCGTGCAAGAGCTTCCGTCTGATGTAACCTTTGAGGATACAATTGAAAAACTATATTTTCTTTATAAGGTAGAAAGGGGACTTCAACAGGCTGATTCAGGGCAAAAAATATCGCATGAAGAAGCAAAGCTACGCATGAAAAAATGGTTAGAGTAAGCTGGACCATTCAGGCACTCGATGACCTCGATGCTATATGTGAGTTCATTGCCCGTGATGTTCCAAGATATGCTCAAGTTTTTGCATTGAAAATTTTTGAGGCAGCAGACAGGCTTGAAAGCTTTCCATTGTCAGGCCGAATGGTTCCGGAAATAGGAAAAAAGGAAATAAGAGAAATTATATTCGGGGATTACAGAATTGTTTATCGCGTGTTAAAAGACGAGGTTGAAATAATCACCGTCCATCATGGAGCAAAACTCCTTGATCCGCAAAAAATAATAACTTCGGATTAAACAAAAAACCATGCGACAGAGACCACAGGGCATCAAAAAGGCATACGGGAAAAAGTAAAACAGACAGTTATTTTCGCAGCGACATCAAATGTCTTAACTTATGAATCCACTTCAACAAAAAATAATCCGGAGAATAAAAAAAGAAGGCCCGATCACATTCAGAACCTTCATGGAAATGGCTCTATACGAACCTGAATTCGGATATTACATGTCTAAAGATATAAAGATCGGCAGGGAAGGAGATTTCTATACGAGTTCTCACATGCATCCGGTATTCGGTGTGATGATCGGAAAGCAGATAGAGGAGATGTGGGAGATAATGGGAAAACCCTCTGCCTTTCAAATTGTCGAGATGGGCTCAGGTGCAGGATATTTATGCAAGGATATTCTTGATTATTATAAAGGGTTCAAGGGGTTGAGGGGTCAAGGGGTTGAGGAAGAAAAAAACATATTCAAATACATCCAATATATAATCATTGAGCTTAATCCGGCAATGAGGGAACAGCAAAAAAAACTTTTAGCTGATTATTCAGACAAAATAAGGTGGGTCGCTTCCCTTAAAGAGCTAAATAATATAAGAGGCTGTATTCTTTCAAATGAACTCCTCGATGCATTCCCTGTTCATCTTATAGAGATGGAAGATGAGATTAAAGAGGTATTTGTTAGTGCAGACGGGGAGGCATTAAAAGAGATAAAAGAAAAACCAGCCACAAGCGAGATTTCAGATTACATCAAAGAGTTTTCTATTGAGCTTACAAAACACTACAGGACAGAGATAAACCTTGATATTAAGAAATGGCTTAACGCGGTCAATACTGCCTTAACAGAAGGTTTTATCCTGACAATAGACTACGGCTATCCTTCTCATGATTATTACGACGAGGACAGAAACAGGGGCGCCCTGCTCTGTTATCATAAACATCAGATAGTTGAAGACCCATATCAAAACATCGGCGAGCAGGATATAACAGCTCATGTCAATTTTTCATCCCTCAAGAAATGTGGTGAAGAATTAGGGATAAAAACACTCGGTTTTTGCCGGCAAGGGACCTTTCTCATGTCTTTGGGTATAGACGAGGAAATCGCAAACATCCATAAAAACTCTGCTGATTATCTGTTTGAAGTTGCAAGGATCAAGAAATTAATTCTGCCCGGGACAATGGGAGAAACGCATAAGGTAATGATACAATACAAAGGCAATGGGGAACCAAGACTCAGAGGCTTCTCAATGAAAAATCAGATGAAAACCCTATAGATACTTCCGCAACCTTTCGATGCTTTTCCTTACATCCTCTGCATTATGCGCCTCAAGCGTATAAATACAGTTTTTATTTTCAAGCAAACTGAAAAACTTATCAAAATCAAATGTCCCTTCGCCGATTGGAAGATGCTGATCGGAAGTCCTGTTGTTATCGTGCAGATGAAGCTCGATTATGTATGGATTCAGTGCCTCCATCCAATCTTCAAGTTTTACTTTAGAAAATAGGTTTAAGTGTCCAGTATCAAAGCAAATTCCTAAGTTTTTAGAAGACATCTCCTGCATCAATAATTTAAGGTTTGCCGGCTCATCCTCAAAGATGTTTTCGATCGCAATCTTAACACCTCCATCGTCGGCTCTTTTAACCAATGGCCTCCATGTCTCAAGACTTGCATCAAGCCATAAATCAGGCCGCAGGGAATACTTCCATTTTTCATATCCGGAATGAAAGACAACCGCCTTCACTTTAAGAGCTTCTGCAATGTTCAAGACATGGGAAAACCTTTCGATTGTCACGGCCCTAACCTTTGAATCAATTGCGCCGGGAGACAAGTCCATAAAAGGAGCGTGAATCGTAAGCAGAGGGTTGTAATCAAGCTTTTCTCTCAAGGAAGCCAGATCTTGCCTGCTTATGGAATCAAGGGTCTTTGAACTGAAGTAGATCTCAAGATTAAATCTTTGTTCTCTGATGAATGAAAGATGGGAATCTATCTTTTCGTAAGGAATATGTACATGGAAATCCGCCACTATGCCTTGGCTGCCGCCTCTGTCCCAGTCTCTGTCTTGGTCTCTGTTTTAGCTTCCGGCTTGGTCTCGGTTTTTTTATCTTCCTTTTTCCCGGACTCTATCACGGCCTTGTTGGCTCCGGATGCATAATCCGTCTTATACCATCCCGTGCCCTTAAGGACAAACGAGGTATTTGAAATAAGCTTTTTCAATTTTCCCCCGCATTTAGGGCATAGCGTCAATGGCTCGTCAGCAAACTTCTGAATCTTTTCGTGTACCTCTCCGCAACTCAGACATTCATACTCATATATCGGCATATTTAAAACCTCCGGCCAAAAAAACTTAACCAAATATTATAACCAAATATCATAGCTTAGGTCAATTGAGCTTGACTTTATACGAGAAGGATTTTTATTATTCATAATCGGGGCGTAGCGCAGTTTGGTAGCGCACACGGTTCGGGACCGTGGGGTCGAAGGTTCAAATCCTTTCGCCCCGACCAAGAAAATGGCTGGGTAATGGTCTACGGCGGCTTCTGGTTCGAAGCGCGCAAGGCAAAACCTAAACTACTATTAATATTAAACGGACAAATCAAAAGCGAACAATTTGCTCCAGGCGACGCGGTGTAAACGCGTTTTGGTTTCACTTCTGTCTTTTCCCTGCGCGCCTGAGCAGGGTCGTTATGCAGATGAAGCAAGATGAAGAAGGATCTATCCTCATTACAATGTTCCTCGGCCAGAGGATTGGTGCGCGTCCTTAGATTCTTCGCGGGAGCGGTTACCTTTCACGGGATATTGCTTGGTCTCGCTTCTGCATATCAGACAGTATTTCTTGGTGATTTTCCGGGCAAAGATTCCGAACTAATTGGCTTAGTCTATTTCTGGATTATGGCTGTGCCTGCCTTAGTCCTCACGTTTCCATTTCACTCTATACTATGGAAATGTGGGTTGATGAATGCGCCTGGCTGGTTCGCATGGCCAAAGCCGATTGGCATTGCTCTAGCCTATGCAGTGTGGGTTGTAATCCTTCTTGGGCTGGCGCAAATTGTGCAATGGAAGCACGACAAAAATGAACCTGCCTAACCAGGCGTTGTAGCCGACGGATCACGCTTGCATTTCTGCCCTACGGTGACAGAGTAGATGCCAAGGCATAGGCGAAGGCGGGCAGGCAGTCAAGACGGACTCCCCTTCGGGGGGAAATCCATTCTTTTCAAAAACATCCTGGATGCCCGTTTTCACGGGCATGACAACTTTTTATGAAAGGCTGGGCTTCTTCAATAGTCTCTAATTCAATCTTCCTTCCTGCCTTAATTTATTAACTATCTCCTGAATCTTCGGCAGGGCTTCAAGCGCTGCTTTTTCACCCTCGAGAACAGCTTCGTGCCTCATTGAAAAATCAGCGCTGCCTATATAACCAACCTTAGGTTTTATTACGACATCGGCCTTTGAAAGCTGAATCGCCGCAAGCTTTGAATACATTATATTTACAGACTGAAGAATAGTCTCTATCGTTCCCTGTGGCTGAGATGAGTCAACATCCCCTGATATGTCAACTGCAATAACTACATCTGCTCCCATTTTCTTTGCGGCATCAACTGCAACGGGACTGACAACTCCGCCGTCAACATATATTCTCCCTGAAATATTTACAGGCCTGAATATGCCGGGGATAGAACAACTGGCCCTCACAGCAGTGCCTGCATTGCCTTTTCCAAACACAATCTCCCGCCCTCCTTGTATATCGGTAGCAACGGCATAAAAGGGGATCTTAAGTCTTTCTATCGGGGTATTCTTCAAAACATGATTTACATATTCCTCAAGTTTCTCCCCTTTGATAAAGCCATTATCGGGTATCATAAGGTCAACGACATCGCCTTTTTCTATGGAAAACGATAACCTCTGAAGTTCAAATGCATTATATCCGTATGCATACAATGAACCCACAAAACTTCCGGCGCTTGTGCCGACAATCATATGCACAGGTATTTTGTTTGATTCGAGCACCTTCAACACCCCTATGTGAGCAAATCCCTTTGATGCGCCCGCGCCGAGGACT
>SCSY01000293.1 GCA_004298625.1 Nitrospirota bacterium
CAGGGCAATGACGTCGATGCCGAGATACTGAGCAAAAGGGCATTGGAAATTTATGAAAAATCCCTCGGCAAAGACCATCCCTCTATAGCAGGCATTCTTCATAACCTTGTGGATATCTGCGTTCGCCAGAGGAGGTATGATGAGGCCATGCCGCTTTGCCTGCGGGCGATGGAGATCGATGAAAAGACACTTGGTGAGAATCATCCGGATTTTGCAAAGGACCTGATCAATCTTGCAAAGCTTTATCAGATTCAAGGCAAATACCCCGAGGCCGAAACCAATTATGCGAGGTCGCTCAAAATATTGGAGAGGCTTTTTGGAAGGGACCACATATATTTGACAGGCACTCTTAAAAACCTTGTGAATCTTTATATCGGTCAGGGGAAGTTCAACGAGACGGAAGCGCTTTATAAACAGCTGCTGGATATAAGGGTAAAGGCGCCAGGCGAAAATAGTCTGGACCTGATTGAGGCGCTTAACGACCTTGCGAATTCTTACCGCACGCTCGGCCGGCATGATGATGCTGAGGCTTATTATAAAAGGGCGATGGAGATTGCCGAAAAGGCCTTCGGTGAGGATCACCCAAATTATGCCACCGGCCTGAATAACCTTGCCGAGTTATATCAGGACCTGGGCAAATACGCCGAGGCCGAGCCCATGTACAAACGATCTCAGGAGGTGATGGAAAAGACCTACGGCAAGGATCATTCCTATGTGGCAGGTCCTTTGAACAACCTTGCCGAACTTTATAGGGCGCAGGGCAGATATGATGAGGCCGAGCCCCTTTATAAAAGGGCCATTGAAATAGACGAGAAGTTCCTGGGTAAAGACCATCCCTATGTCGGAGGCTATCTTAATAATCTGGCGGAACTTTATCAGGCACAGAGCAGGTATGACGAGGCTGAGCCGTTGTATTGGAGGGCATTGGAGATCGTGCAGAAGACCGTAGGCCGGGACCACCCGCATTTCAAAATGGTGGTGGAGAATCTCACAAGGCTTTATATGAAGACCGGCAAAGAAGATGAAGTTGAAAAATTGAAGGGGCAGCTTCATTAAAAGTGATTTTATCGGTCCGCGGAAGCAATCTGCTCCTGCACTCTTTTTCTGAATTCAAGGGGGGCGTGAATCCGATGATAAGGCTCTCTGATTGCTGTTAATAAAAACAACCCTCCGGCAGCTACGGCAATCTGGGCGCCCAGGCTGAATAAAAAGATTGCAACTGCAATACAAACGATCGGCCAAAGAAAAATGACCCAGTGCAAATGAGTTCGATAAACAATGTTCTCCCCGTTCATAAGGTTCTTCTCGATGTAGCTCATGGCCGATCTCCTTTCAGATGTAAAGCCTGATAGATAGTCATATTTTTTTATTTTAAATCAGATAAATAATCAATTGTAATCACTGTTTTCAGGCTGAAATTTTCATGTTAAACAAAGCTTGTATTTCTAAGCGGCGAAGGCTTCTTCATAAGAGCAAAATATCTCCTGCTCAAAAATACTTCAGCCTTTTCTCCAAAATAGGGTGAATACCTTATTTTCAGATGTCGTTTTATGCTCTTTAATAGCATTAGTTTTTTCTTCTGCGGTAATTATTTATACTGTTCTTTGCGTTTGAGAAGCAATTTAATTAATAAAGTAGTATCCGGGTTACAGCCATCTGGTTAGACGTTCAGGTCATGGGACCGGAAACAGACGCGTTAACCCCGCTCCGGCCGGTCAATATAATAAAGGAGATGCGCATATGATATCTGCTAAGAAATC
>SCSY01000294.1 GCA_004298625.1 Nitrospirota bacterium
CCGTCGGCAATATGAAGGTGCGCTATATAGGGCTTAACTTTTTTTGTAAACTCGGCAAGAGAAATCTTAAAGTGGCTGCAGGCAAGAACGGCATGGGAGGTGTCAAAACAGATTTTCCGTCCGGTCTTTTTGCAGAAATCTGAAATTTCGTCTGGCAGGACAAAAACATTATGGTATCTCTGTCCCCCGAAAAGCCATGGGAACGGAGGCATATTTTCGATAATAATCTCCGAGTCGCCTTCATCTAGTTCCTTAAGCGACGCCTCCAGATTCTTATAAAGTTTTTCTCTGGCAAGGACGGGTTCATCTATACTAAAACCGCCGACATGAGATATGATGTAAACCTTATCCTTTACGCTGAAATGCTTCTTAAGTTTATGTGTTACATCTATAACTTTTTGTAAATTTTTGACAGAAAGTTTTCTTTTTGAGGCATCCGGTGAACATAGATCAAGAAGATTATCATTCCTGAAAAGCTCCGGGGCATGGACAACAAGCCCTTGCCCGTAACTGTTTATTTTAAAATCATGGTCCACATCGTCATAACTCAGATGAAACTCCAGAAAATCAGGAGAACTTTTTCTGATGACCTCTTCAATGTCGTGATACCTGACTATAAGGCCCCATTTCCTTTTAAAATCGTATTTATGAAAACTTTCCGCGCTGTCTTTCAGGTCGGACTCTATAAAATAATCATCCTTTTTTATATCTCTGTTGGATTTCTTGCCTGTAAGCTCGTTAATCCTTTGAGGAGAAACTCCTTTCCCCGGGCTCTTTACAGCGACCATTCCGCGGGTAATAAGATCGCCCTTTTTTATGTCATCGGCGGCAACAAGGCTCTTTGAGAGATTCTCTCTGTTTAATCTTTCTCCCTGAGTAATCCACCTGTGATTTGAACCCATCGCAAGCTCGATATTTCTTATGTCTCTGACAAGTTTCTGAAGTCCAGGGAACTCAAGACTTGCCGCGTGGTCAGGGCCTTCCATGGTCCTGTCCAGAGTAAAATGTCTTTCGATTACGCATGCACCCAGGGAAACCGCAGCCTCGGAGACGGAGATGCCCCTCTCATGCCCGGAGTAACCAACAGGCACTCCGTATTTTTTGAGTTCAAGCATGAATCTCAAATTTATATCTTTATAGGGAGCAGGATAGGTGCTGTTGCAATGAAGGATAACAAACTCAGCCTTCCTCTCCTTTAAAAGTTCTACTGTTTTTTCAATTTCGCCGATTGTTGACATGCCGGTTGAGATGATTATCGGTTTGCCTGTTTTAACAACGTAGTCGAGCAGGTCCATATTAGTCATATCTGCGGAAGCTAACTTATATGCAGGAACGCCTATTTTTTCAAGCTCATCAACGCTCGGTTTATCCCAAGGGGTGCATAAAAACATTATCCCTTTCTGAGCGGAATACTCCGCGAGTTCTTTCATCTGCTCGGTGGACAGATGAAATTTTTTCAGAAGAGAGATGGTATACTGGACTGAAAGGTCCTCTCTTAACGTATCCTCAAGCGCATCTTTCTTATAAAGCGCATTTAAATTCCTCATCTGGAACTTAACACAATCAGCGCCGGCCTCGACTGCCATATCTATAAGTTTTTTGGCGATCTTCATGCTGCCGTTGTGGTTTACTCCTATCTCGGCGATTATAAAACAGGGGCGTCCCTCTCCGATAGTCCTGCTGCCGATCTTAATTGTTTTCACTTTTGTGCCCTTCTTCTTTCATTATTATATCAAGTAAAGAAAGCTCATAAGGCGAGTCTATCTCTACAGATTCCTCTTCGCTCATGGCATACATCGCTATTCTGCCGCCAAGCCTGTTTTGCTCTTCTAATAATAATTTCGTCCTGGTTATATAAATTGAGCCGTTCTCCCTGTAGACCTTATCCTCAGGCTTTATGTCCTGCCTTCTCGGCCGGTTTCTGTAATCATATAATGCAACAATCCTGCCGCCTTCATTCTTCCAGAAAAAACTATGGTTTTCACATACTGTCAAAAGGGAATCCGCTCCTGTGTCCAGAACCTTTTCTATGCATCTGTCAATCGTGCCTTTCTTTCTGTATGGAGAAGTCGGCTGCAAAAGCACAACATAGTCCGGAAGATTTTCCTGCTCTTTTTTTATAGAGTCAATCGCGTGTATTAATACATGTTCCGTCGGGGTCGTGTCCAGGGCCAATTCTTGGGGCCTGTTTATAAGCCTGACCCTGGCGTACTTTTTTGCGATGTTTGCAATCTCACTGGAATCGGTCGAAACAAGAACCTCGTCAATATAAGAAGATTCCAGCGCGGACTCTATGGAAAAACTCAACAGGGGTTTGCCGAGCAGAGGCTGTAGGTTCTTATTTTTTATCCCCTTGGACCCTCCGCGCGCAGGTATTATTGCAACAAAGCTTTTCAGTTGCCGACCCCGATCTGATAATACTCAAATCCCAGTTCACTTAATTTTTCTTTATTATACTGATTCCTTCCGTCAAATATGATTTTATTCTTTAGCCGCTTGGCCAGCTCATCAAAATCAGGGCTCCTGAATTCTTTCCACTCTGTAATGAGAATCAAGGCATCCGCATCCGTCAGGGCAGTATATTTTGAATCTGTATATTCAATATTTTTGTAATCTTTCAGGTAGTAATTTTTTGCTATCTGCATTGCCTTTGGGTCATACGCCTTTATCCCTGCCCCGCGTCTCGAAAGCTCGCCTATTACAGTTATGCTCGACGCCTCTCTTGTATCGTCTGTTTCAGGTTTAAAGGATAATCCCCATACTGCAAAGGTAAATCTGCCTAACTCCTCGCCAAATCTCTTTATGACCTTTTGGACAAGCACGAGTTTCTGAGACTCATTCACTTCCTGGACTGCTCTAAGCATCCTTGGCGCATATCCGTTTTCCATCGCCAGCCTCTCCAGGGCCCTCACATCCTTCGGGAAACAACTCCCGCCGTATCCGCACCCCGGATAGATAAAGCTGTATCCAATCCTGCTGTCACTGCCCAACCCGACCCTTACTTTGTTAACATCCGCTCCTACCCTTTCGCAAATATTTGCCATCTCATTCATAAACGATATCTTTGTTGCGAGCATTGCATTAGCGGCATATTTTGTCATCTCGGCGCTCTTAACATCCATTGAAATAAATCTTTCGTGGCTCCTGGTAAACGGCGCAAAGAGTTCTTTTATCTTTTCGAGCGCCTTTGGATTATCCGCTCCTACAACAACCCTGTCAGGCCGCATAAAATCTTCAATCGCAGCGCCTTCCTTTAAAAATTCCGGGTTGGAGACAACATCAAACGGGATATTAACCTTACGCCTGTTCAACTCCTGCTGGATAACATCCCTGACCCTGTCGGCAGTGCCTACGGGAACAGTGGATTTATCAACAACGATCGTATAGTGAGAAATATGCCTTCC
>SCSY01000295.1 GCA_004298625.1 Nitrospirota bacterium
GAAAAAGATGATTTTATTGCCTCTATTATATCGGCAGCCTCAGCCATTCTTCCAACGCCTTCTTCTCCGCACGCAAGCGCGCCTTTTTCAGGACCTGCCTGGATTACGCCAAAAGACTTCAGCTTGTTAAGGTTTTCCTGAACAATCGGGTTTTCATACATCCTCCAGTTCATTGAAGGCGCTATAACCACCTTTCCCCTGAATGAAAGCATGCAGGCGCTAAGAAGGTCGTCAGCCAATCCGTTTGCGAATTTGCCGATTATGTTTGCAGTTGCAGGGGCAATTACCATGATGTCGGCGTCCCTCGGAAGGTTTATGTGAGACAGGGGGTCTTCGAATATATTGGAATATGCCTTATTGCCCGAGGCTATTTCCAAAGATAAAGGGGTAATAAAATTTTTTGAGGCGTCAGTCATTATTACATTAACAGACGCCCCTTCATCTTTCAGTCTTCTTATTAAATCAACTGCCTTGTAAGCAGCGACTCCTCCGGTTACGCCAAGGAGTATCTTTTTATTCTTCAGCACCCGCTTCTTCTTGTCTTTCGCCGAAAAGCTCTTCCAATGCCTTCTTATCCAGCGCCTCTTTCTCGTGCAGATAGACCTTCAGATCTTTCTCGAGATCAGTGAGCTCTTCAGGTGTAGCTTCTTTTTTCTTATCCTCAAGCATTCTCCTGTAATCAAACTTCTTCGCCTCTTCTTTTGCTATTTTTGCCTCTTCTCCTACAATAAACTCGAGCTTGTCCTGGACAGCCTCTTCTATAGCAATAGTAGTTACTTTTCTTGCCTTTGTCTGAATCTTCGGTTTCGCGCCGAAAGACAGATCCTTTGCTCTCTGCGCAGCTATCATAACAAGCCTGTATCTCCCGTCAATTTTCTTCTCATCAATTTCTACCGGAAGCGAAATAATGTCCATTCAGCGTCCTCCTTCATCCTTTCGCCTCAACAAGTCCGCCGAGACGTAAAAAAAATTTTCTTTATCCACAATGGTTCTATATTCTTTGTGCGCAGCTTTTCCAAACGTATTATGCTCTTCAATTCCTCAAGCGCATCTTCAAAAATATCGTTTATTATAACATAATCATATTTTTTATAGTCCTTTATCTCGTCAACCGCCCTCCCGAGCCTTTTCTCCATGTCTTCTTTTGAGTTGCACATCCTTTTTTGGAGACGCTCCCTGAGCACCTTCATCGAGGGAGGGAGGATAAAGATATAAACTCCGCCGGCATACTTTTTCCTTATCTGTCCTGCGCCCTGTGTATCTATATCGAGCATGACGTTTATCCCTTTTTCCAACAGCTCATGGAGCCTTTTTTCCGACGTGCCGTAAAGGTGACCGTGAACCTTTGCCCACTCTATAAACTCACCCTTCTTTATCATCTTGCGAAACGCATCCTCCTCAATAAATGTATAGTCCCTGTTGTTAACCTCTCCTGTCCTCCTGGGCCTGGTAGTATAGGAAACAGAGTGTCGCAGATTCGGGAGGATTGAACTTAGTTTATGACACAGCGTAGTCTTGCCTGCCCCTGAAGGCGCAGAGACAATGAACAACTGCCCCTTCGCTACGAGCTGATTACGGCTATTCTTCCTCACCAATAGTCACCTTTCCTTCGAGGAACCTTTGGGTAATAGTCTCGACCTGCAGGGCGCTGAGTATTATATGGCTGCTGTCTGTAATTATTATCGAGCGGGTCCGTCTTCCCTCTGTGGCATCCACAAGCTTGCTCTCCTTTTTTGCTTCTTCACGCAATCTTTTCATCGGGGCAGAGCCCGGCGTAACTATGGCAACAACCTTGGGAGCATAAACTACATTCCCAAATCCTATATTTACAAGCACCGGCCCCGCGACACCTTTCTTCATAATCACCTCTCTCACAGTGTCAGTGTCAGTTTTCAGTGCCTGTATTACTGACACTAATCACTTGCACTATTCACTGAATATTCTGCACCTGTTCCCTTATCTTTTCTATTTCGCTCTTCATCTCAATTGCAATATTTGAAATCCTGTAATCGTCTGCCTTCGATGCGATAGTATTTGCTTCCCTGTTAAGTTCCTGCAGCAAAAAATCCAGCCTTTTCCCTATTGTATCATCATCTGTAAGAATTTTTCTAAACTGTCTCAAGTGATTTTCTATCCTTGACAGTTCTTCCGTTATATCGGTCTTCTCAAGCATAAGGGCTATTTCCTGAAGTATCCTGTCCCTGTCGTATTCCATTCCGGCGAGAAGTTCTTTCATCCTTTCATGAAATTTCATCCGGTAGTCGGCAATAATCTCGGGACTCAGGGCTATAAGTTCCCTGTTTATTGCCTCAAGCCTGTTGGCCCTGCCGAGGATTTCTTCTGCCAGCGCCTTTCCTTCGTCAAGCCTCATTTTTTCAAGCTGGCCCATTGCCTCCCTGAATACGCCGTATAATGAACTGATGTCATAGTCGGGTTCTCCTTCAACAAGGAGCTCCCTGTAATTCAACAGGGTTTCAAACCCTATCGGGCCCGGGATTGACAACTCGGACTTAAGGCCGCTAAGGCTTTTGTATATCTCCCTTGCAAGGCCTGTGTTCAGTTTAAACTTTATTTTTGCATCGCTCGTTATTGATATAAAAACATCGAATTTGCCTCTGGAGAATTTCCCCTTGAGCATATTTCTCAGGGGTATTTCATGCTCGTTCAACAATGGAGAAAGCCTTACTGAGATGTCCATAAATCTGTGATTGACCGAACGCATCTCCACTCTCATGCCTTCTTTCTCTGCGGCCCCGAATCCTGTCATGCTCTGCACCATGGTAATTTAAAATATAGAATTAGTTGGTATGTTTAGTCAAATTTTTATAAAAAATCATTTAGCATATATAACCAATTTTCTCTTTGTTTAGCTATAATATCCTTGTAATAAGAATAAATTAATCAACCTCGGAAGGAGACTGATATATGGAGACCTTGTGGGCGCCGTGGCGGATGGAATATATCCTCGGCAAAAAAGAACCTGAATGCATATTCTGCACCTATCCAAAAGAAAATAAAGACAGGGATAACCTGATACTCTACAGAAGTTCACATAACTTCATCGTGATGAATAAATACCCCTATAACAACGGGCACCTTATGGTGGTTCCATATATACATACATCCGCGACTGCCACTCTTTCCGATGAAGCGCTTCTGGACTTTATGA
>SCSY01000296.1 GCA_004298625.1 Nitrospirota bacterium
ATTCACATCAAGGTCATTCCTGCAACCAGTTGCTTTAAGTGCGGCAGGGAGATTATAGACCCATCGAAAGAGGTCCTTATGGGCAACGGAAAGATCAAGCATCAAAGATGTAAGGCAAGGAAGGAACAATGATAGCCGACGATGTTGCGAAAATGATTTACGCCATACGCTACGAAAGTTTCAGAAAAGAAGAGCGAGAGCCTATCGTTGTTGTATATATGGAAATGAATTTGTGGTTCTCCATGATGAACGAACTGCACGATAAATTATCGCCCCAAGCGTATGAAGTATATTCCTCGCAGGGCAGAAAAATTTCAGGCTGCGATATTTATCGTGTGGTAAGCGAAGGACATGGTATCAAGGTTTTAAAGGTAGGAGAAATATAATGAGTGACCTGCCGGAGTTTGATGCATATGAACTGAATAGGCTACAAGGCTTGGCTATGCGGAGCGACTATTATCGCAAGTGCCATAAATTTGTGATGGACTTTGTAGACGGCAAGCTTACGGAGCATGCAACTCTGACTGAAAAACAAAAGCGTTGGTTATGGGGCATTAAGGCTGATTTGAAAGAGGAGAAGGAATGAAGCGCATATCTACCAACCACAGGGAGACGGACGGACTGACCACCCGGTTGATGTCTCCCTCCCCCTTATCTATATCTATTGATGAGCGCGTGCGCGGGCTTGAGACGCGGCTGAGGATCCTTGAGCAGAGCATGGGGATATTCAGCTCGCCTGAGAGTGTGGATGAGTTTTTAAATTCTGAAACCGGAAAGGCGGAGTATCGTGCTGCGCTGGTGCAGTTGTCTGTGTATCGCAATAGAAAGCCGTTGGATGCTTTCGTGAAAAAGACCAGAGGAAGGGTGCCGAGATGATAGCAGCACTTGTTGTAAGTGGACCGATGCCTGCTGCTGCAGCAAGTAAGGCTAATGCGCTTTACGACTGTCGGTTGTTTACGACTGCAAAGACGCATTCAGGAATGTCCGAGAGGCATAGGGTTATCTCTGCCGAGGGTTGCGGGGCAGCAAATGGCAGGGGCTTTAAGGAATGTGAAGGATGCAAGAAGCCCGCCGCGGCGGGCAAGGAGGCAATATGAAAGGCATCGGCGGGCTGGGATGTGTCAGTTTTAAGAAGAATGGGGTGAAGGTAATGAAGGTGAGGCTGTGGGTTGCCACGGTCTTTTTTATGTTGATGAGTATCGGAGCGATTGTTTTTGTGAGCTGGGGAATAGATAGGATATCGCCCTCAGACATAACCCCACCTTCACCTCCCCTTAAGTTAAGGGGAGGAGGGGAGGGGTTACAGATCGCAGGCGCAGGGGATGAGGGATACCGCGCTGTAACGGAGGGCAAATGACAACAGCAAATTTTTCAGAATGTCAGGGCTGCCCGAAGAATGATTTATCAGAGACAAAGATACAGGCTCCGCCTGTGTGCGGGGATTGCCCGCATTACGGTTATCCGGAAGAGAGCAAGGCTGCGTGAGCAAGGGCACGCGGTATGAATTTGTGGGGCTTCTCAAAGACGGCAAAAGGGTGATGGCAAAGAAGGGATGCAGCCTTTGCTATGGCAGAGGATATACAGGGGTTGACAGGAAACATAAGCTGCTGATTCCGTGCAAGTGCATCATGACAACGGAATTCGCTATTAACTGGATTATTTTAGGAGGATGAGATGAAGTTGTTTACTTACTTTGAAGACTGGCAGGAATACAGGTATTACAGGTGCGGGAAGATTGCGCGGTATGAGGAAGGCGGGATTCTTATCTGTGTGAAGTGCAGAAAGAAGTCCCGGCTGATGATGAAGGCGAGGAAGGGCTGAAAATGGAAAAGCTGTGCGGAGTGTGCAGGAAAATCCCGACGAACCATCCAGACGGCAGATGCGCAGTATGCAGGGTTGACGGGAAACCGCTGCCGGTGAGTAAGTATGAAGATAATTCTCCGGCTATCAGAGACGTTAAGACGGAAGTAACAAAAACAAAGAAGGAGAAGAAGAATATGTCTGAGAGAAATTATAAGGGACATCAGAAGTGCGGTGATGAGACATGCGCAAAGTATGCAGTCAAGGAAGGATTATGCGTTACGCATTATAAGGAAAAGCATGGGGTCTCTCCGTATGCCAGCAAGAAGAAAGTAACCAGCCCTGCCCCTCTTAAATCAGGAGGGGAGCAAGGGGATATGTGCAGCATCGAGGGATGCGGGAACGCTATAAAGTCCGGCGGACTGTGCAATAAGCATTATTTGAGAGAGTTGAAGGCGGGAAGAGTAGGAAAGAAATCAGGGAAGCGGAAATATACGAAGAAGAAGGATAAAAATGTTCCGGCGGTAAGCGCGACACCTTGTTATGGTCCGTCAGGGAAAGCGAATCTATCTCTCAAGATTTTGTTAGACCTCAAAGAATTTCCGAAAATCCACGGTTATTGTACAGCACTTGACTTCATTAACCCCTCGGATATGCTCGGGGTTGTTCTCAGAAACAGGCTGAAGGAGCTGGAGGAGGTTATTGCAAGATGAAAAAAGCAAAAAAGCCAGAAGTCAAAAAAGATACAAAAATCAATATTCAAAATTCAACGCCCGGAGTGTATCAGCTGATTGATGTTGCGAAGACAAAGCCGTCAAAGTCGAACTACAGGAAGACATTCAGGAAGGCGTACATTGATGAGCTTACGGAATCTGTCAAGGCAAAGGGAATCCTGGAGCCGATACTTGTCCGTCCGCATGGGAAGGATTATGAGGTTGTTTTCGGGAGCTGCCGGAGGCTTGCGGCTATAAATGCAAAACTTAAGGTAATGCCGGCAATTATAAAAGACCTTTCGGATGCAGAGGCGCTTGAGGCGCAGCTAATTGAGAACAGCCATAGAGAGAATCCAAATCCGATGGAAGAGGCGGATGGATTTAAGCGGCTGCTTGATATGGGCAAGCACACGGCTGAGACTTTAGCTGTAAGGCTGGGAAAGACCACTTCATATGTCTATGGACGTTTGAAACTTCTGGATTTACCTGAGAAGGTGAAGGACCTTATCGCTGAGGAGCAGATATCCGCCGGACATGCTGTTGTATTGATACGTCTCAGGGACAAGAAGAAGCAGGAAGATATTGCGCAGAGGATAGTATCGCAAGGCATGAGCGTGAGGGATACGGCCCAGGCTGTGAAGAATTGCTCTGTCAGCCTGAAAGAAGCTGTGTTTGATACTGCCAAGTGTGGGCAGTGCGAGTTCAACACAAACAATCAGGCATTGCTCTTTCCGGACGTTAAGAAGACAGGGGAATGTACGGATGTAAATTGTTTTGCGGTGAAACTCAAGGCGTATTATGAGGACCTTGCCAAAGACCTGAGAGCACAAGGCTTTAAGGTGATCACAACTGAGAAGGAAATTAATTCCATAAACGACAGGACTGCCGAGAGGATTTGCGCTCCGGAAGCAAAAGAATATCAGACAAAGCCGAAAAAGTATAAATCAGAGTGTATGAAATGCACAGAGCATCATGTGTTTTATTTTTTTGAAAAGAAGCAGTGGGATAACAGCAAAGAGTTTGTTACAGGAGAGCTCTGCATTAATAAGAAGTGCCTGGATGCGATGAACAGAACCACCCCTGCCCCTCCTAAATCAGGAGGGGAGCCTGAAGGAAACGGCAGGGTTTCTCCGCACACGATTGCGGCGCATGCCCGCGCATGCAGGGACAGGTTTTTGAGGGCGCAACTTCCGGGAAAAGTGGATGACTCTGAGGTTTTGCGGAAAAGACTATTGATATATCACATCCTATCAAGCCTTGTTAAAAGCGGTTTGTGGCAAGAGATATATAAAGTTTTTGAGGGGTATTTAAAAGGGAAGAAGCCTATCCGTTCATTCGGCTGGGTGGATGACTCTGGGTATGATGCGATTGCGGCGATAAAGGCAGAGGAGCTTGATCAGGTGATTCATGGATTGCTTGTTGCAGGCATCGTGCATATGGAGCCTTCTGTGCTGCTTGCAATGACTCCGGAGGCGGGGATTGACATGACGAAGGATTTCGGGCCGGATGAGGAATTCCTGAATTCCAAGACTAAGGATGAGCTTATTAAGTTTATCGGCACGCATAAGCTCGCGGTTGAGGTTCCGAAGTCCGGGAAGAAGGGCGAGATCGTGAAGGCAATCCTCACGCAGGATCTCCGTGGCAAGCTTACGAAGGAGTTGAAGAAGGAGGTTGAGATTGAAGCTTAAAGACAACATTCTTCAAGACTTGAGGGAGGCAGACAGGCGGGGTCTTTATCCCCCTCAGAATTGGACGACGCGTGCTGCGGATGAGATAGACAGGTTGAGGGAGTTGATAGACAGAAAAGTTATTGCCGAAGTTGTCAATTTGGAAAATATCACACCTAATTCCATAGTCATCATCAGAGGTGTGGACGGTAATGAGCAGGATTTACATGCTCTATAGTTTCCCCCTTGCGTGCAAAGAAGATTAGAGGGTGTTTCGTTTGCATCACTACGGCAACCTGTTTTTTCGATGAACCGATTGAGTTGACATGTGCAAAATGCGGCCAAAAAATAACAGGGCAACTTAATTGGAAAGGAGCGCATTTGCAGCAAAGGAGAATCGAGGCCGATGTTATGAATTTTTTCAGGGTTGAAATATTAAAAGCTCAATTAGAGGTTGAACGGCTGGAAAAGCAATATAAACGCGCACGAACACCACAAAGCCGTGGTCGTATTGCTGCTTTGTATTTTTCAGCACAAAGCAGAATACAAGCCGCTGAAGAGGTAATGTTTGAGCATGACACGGGAATAATTGCATGAGTCATAACAAGGAGGTGAACGGTGCAAGCGAAAAGGCAAGGATGCGAAGCATCCGTCTCAAACGATTCGTTAGAATGCAGTGACGATTACCATGACGATGAGTATTGTGAAAGCTGTAATAATACTGGGATGATATTAGTCTGCATAGATGATATGTGCCACGGATTAGGATATTGCATCCATGGCGATGGAGAAATAACCTGTCCAACGTGCAAGGGTGTAAGTGCATAACAATACATTATACCGACCATGCAAGGTTGAAATGCTTAAAAACAATGGCTTATAGAAAGCGGAAAATAGGGGAGCCGGAAGCTTCATGCAGGCTAAAAGGGATGAAGGGAGGTGATGCTTTAAAGGCAGGGCACAGTTTACATAGGGAGAGAGCAGTTAAGGTGTTTGTTAGCACTCACTGTTAAACAAGATTCAGGGGCCCCGGGGGCAATCGGGGCTCCGCAAAAAAAAACGGAGCGATGATAAAAGAAACTATCATAGGCGAAATTAAGAAGAGTCATTATGAGGTGATGCGGTTTACGGTTGTGGAGGATGATGTGATAGGGAAGAGGTATCTCGATGTCAGAATTTTTTTCCGCAATGGCCGCGGGCATCTTATCCCGACAAAGAAAGGAGTGTGTATGGGCGTAAGGCGCATCCAGACGGCCATGCAGTTCATGAAGCAGGCGTATGACATGCTGACATCTGAGGACGCCGAGGACAGCGTTACGGAGGCTGTGGTGGGCGCAGGTGATGCGGGAGAGGGAGGTTGATGCAGAATCCCTCTTATTTTGCTATTTTGCCGGCGGATGTGAGATATGACGCAGAGCTTACGCCGCTGGAAAAGATTTTATATGCGGAGATCAGCGCGCTCACGAATGAGCGGGGATATTGCTGGGCAGGGAATCAGTATTTCGCCCGGCTGTACGGAAAAAACGAAAACTACATTAGCAGTGTAATTAACAGGCTCGGGAAGAAGGGGTATATTAACATCGAAACGGAAAAAGGCGGCAAAAAAGCGGGCAGTGAACGGGTGCTTTCTCTGCCTAAAAAATATACGATTCCGCCGCACCCGACATCAGAAAAACCTGAAGTCGCTAAGAAAAATCTTATAGCGACATCAGAAAAACCTGAAGTCGATACCTTATATAAATTTAATAATATTAAGAAAAAGAATTGTTCATTTCTGCAAAATGAACCTCTTGTGCACTTCAGCGAAATCTGGAAGAAATATCCTCTAAGAACAAGCCGAAAGGAAGCCTTTAAGTATTTTAAAAACTCAGTTAAGAATGACCAGGACTGGCAAGACATCCAGAAGGCCCTCTCTAATTACATCAAACATCTTTCCCAGCCAAGCAACAAGTGGAAACAGCCGCAGGCAGGGAAGACCTGGTTTAACAATTGGCATGATTGGGTGGAATGGCAGGAGCCGATGCTTGCAGAGGAGAAGCAAAAGCTTGAGGAGCGCATCACATGGCTTAGAAAGGCAATTGCAAACAGGCTGAACCTGATTCAGCAATACACAGACAACGGGGACACAGAGAACATCGTTGAGTTTCAGGATGAAGTTGAGAAGTTTAAGACAGAGAAAAAACAACTGGAGGAGAAACTGTCATGTGGACGCGGGCAATAGAGATAGCAGAGGAGAACTTCAGCAAGGTTAAATCAGGCTTTGAACTTATCGAGCTCATCCGGCAGGAGTTTGCCGGAGAGGAGATGCGGGTTCCCTCTAAGTTGCCAGTAACTTACATCGTGCCGATTGTGCACAGAGAATTAAAAAACTCTAACTATGAAGCTATAGCAGAAAAATATAACCTGTCGGTTAAAACGGTGCGTCGTTACGAGAGTTGGACACTTGAAGGCGGCAAGCTTATATCCCCGGATGGAAAGACATATTTTCTCAACGAAGCCCCTATCTAAAAAAAGGACAAATTACCCCTGATTTGTCCCTTGACTTCGCTTTATACTCTCCTCAATGAAGCATCTGATTGACAACAAACTTACCACCCCTGCCCCTCCTAAAATAGGCGGGGAGCTAAATTCTACAAGCGAAAAAAACAAAGAAATAACAAAGCCTGCTTTCATAGGGGAAAAGGAGAATTTCCTTGGCTAATCCACATCCAAAAGCAGGGCCCGGAAGGCCGAAGGGCTGTGGCAACAAAACCCCTATCCTGCTGCAGGAGCTTGAGAGTGTAATTTTCGAACTCTCGAAGGAAGAGAGAATCAGACGGCTCCGTGACTATCGTGATTTCCCTGCTGACAAATACAAAATCACAGGCAAAAAGGGCAAGGAAGAGGAGCGCGTTGTCTATAAGAATTTCGTGACGATGCACATGACGGTTGCTAAGAAGCAGGAAGAAAGCGGGCAGGCGGATCTGTTTGATTACGACGAAGAGGCTCAGATGTGTGCGAAAGCCGAGGCTGAAGCCCATGAGAGGATGAATTGACCGGCGCAGAACATGCAAAGAGACTTAACGCCCTAAAGCAGCGTAGGCAGTTTATCGAGTCTTATTGGAAAGACACGTTTGACAATACATTCCCGATTCGCGGCTCAAAGATTGGGGTTGATACGCTTGATGTTGTGGGCGATTCGAAGTCAAAGGCAGCGAGGATTTACGACGGCACGCTCAGGAATTCCGTGCGCGGGATGGCTGCTGCGCTCATCTGGGGCCTGACTCCGGCAAATGCGCTCTGGTTTGAATACGAGGCTGAGGACGTGAAAGGCCAGGCTGAAAAGAAGTGGCTTGAAGAGGCATCGAGGACTATCTGGACTAACATTCATCAATCTGGCTGGGATGTTGCCGCAGTGGAGTTCGCTATTGATTATATCTGCGCGATGGGTGTGGTATTTATCACCGAGGCGCATGAAGACAGTAATAACATTTATCAGTTCGAGACCTGGCCGGTTCATTCCAGCTATTACGCTGCATCGAAACGCGGCGGGATGATCGACACGGTGTATCGCAGGTACACACTTTCTGCAGAGCAGGCGGTGAGTGATTTCACCGATAAGCGTTATCCGCTCAGCGAAGCAATCAGGAAGGACGCTGAGAACAAGCCCGATGAGCTGCATGAGTTCTGGCACGCTATCTATCCAAGAAAGAAAAAGAAAGCCGCTGAGTTGCCGATTGCATCTGAGCATGTCGAGGCGAAAACTAAGAAGCTTGTGCGTGTATCAGGTTATCATGAGCAGCCTTTTTCGGTAGGCCGCTCTGTGTTAGTGCCTGATTCTGTATATTCGACAGGCGTTGCGGATGATGCGCTGCCGGACCATAAAACGCTGAATGAGCTTGTGAAGTATGTGCTGATGAATGCGGACATGGCGATTGCAGGCATGTGGGGCGCGGTTGATGACGGCGTATTGAATCCTAAAACTGTGACTATCGGGCCGAGGAAGCTGGTTGTTATGCAGAGCAAGGATTCTATGTTTCCGCTTTCACCCGGTGGAAAATTTGACCTGGGGTTTATGCTCAAAAAAGATTTACAGGGCGGAATCCGCGAGGCGCTGCTAACAGATGAATTTCATCCAGGCAACGAAGGCCCTGAGATGACCGCATATGAAATAGCTCGCAGGGAAGAGAAGATTGCAAAGCTGCTCTCTCCAATTCTTGGCAGGCTACAGAGTGAGCATCTCCCGACTGTGCTTAGAAGATGCGCGGGGATAGCTATGAGGGTCGGCAGGCGCGGTGTGGCAGGCGAGATGCCTATTATCCCTGATATGCCTGAGGGGTTGAAGGGTAGAGTAAACAAAATCAACTACAAATCTCCTTTTGCGAAGGCGCAGAAGGCTGCTGATATTATGGCGATTGAAAGGTTTGAGAGTGGGTTTGCGAATCTTGCCAAGAGCGGCCTTACACAGGTTGTGGATATCTATGACGTTGAGGAAGCACAGAGAGAAAAAGCGCAGCTTCTTGGTGTGCCTCAGAGATTACTGCGAGACGAAACAAGTGTGAAAAAAATCCGGCAAGACAGGGCTGCGGCAATTCACGCTCAGCAGCAACAGGAACGGGAAGCAAGCATGAAGGAAAAGATTGTGCCTGAAATGACAAAGGGCATGATGAAAGGACAGGCAGCAGCATGAGCGAAAAAGTGTCCAAGAGGCAGAGTGCCATAGCGCAAGAGAAAAAAGTCGATGTGCTATCGAAATTATACTCCGATTTATTTCAGACGAATCCTGCGGGACAGAAAGTGTTTGAGGATTTGCATGCGCGGTTTTACGGTAGGCCGTCTGTGATTCCTGGAGAGCCGGAACACATGACGTTTGTGCGGGAAGGCGAGAGGAATGTGCTTTTATATATTTTACAACGATGCGCTGATGCGCAGCAATAGCGCAAGGAGGATTTTATGCCGAGTGTTTTAACAAAGGACGGATGGATGGTTTTTGCGACGCAGGATGAGGCAGATGAATTCAGAAAGAAAACGGAGGAAGCCGCTGCCGAAAGCAAGGAGGCGGTAGTTGAGATGGGCGAGACTGTCGGGCTTGTTGCAGATGAGGCTGACGCACCAATGGAGCCGGGTCTTTTGCCAGAACAGGGCGAAGAGAAGAAACTTGAGGCAGAGGATGAAAGCCCGTCAGGGTTTATGAAGAGTTTGAAAAAGAAAATTGGGAGGAAAAATTAATTTTATGCCGGAACCAGGACAGGCAGCAGCAGTACAACAGAATCAGCAGGGGGGAGCGCAGGGCGGCAATGGAGATGTAAATCAGAATCTTCTTGGCGCAGCAGGGAATGATACTGAGATACCTGAGAAGTTTTATCAGCCGGAGTTTGTTGAGGTTGATAAGGACGGGAAAAAAGAGAAAGTAAATTTTGATTTTGACGGGATGAAGATTCCTGAAAAGATGATTGTAAAGAATGAGGACGGTTCGGTTAACCACGAAAAGACCGCAAAGAGGATCCTCGCATCAACTAAGAAGGCGGTTTCGTCTTATTCTGCGCTTGAAAAGCGTTTAGGTTCGCACGAAGCTCCGCCTGAAAAAGAGGACGGATATAAACTCGACTACGCAAAGATTCCTGAGAACATGCGCCCAACGCCTGAGAGTGAAAAGTCATTCCTCAAATATTTTCACGGCCACGGATTAAACAACAAACAAGCGCAGGCGATGATGGACAAATACGCGGAGCTTCTTTTGTCTGGTGTGGAAATCCAGAACCGCACAGTCCCTGAGGTTGAAGGAGAGTTACAGAAAGCATGGGGAGATAAGTTTGAGGGTAATGTTGGAGCAGCCCGTGTTGCAATCAACACGCTTTTGGAAGATGAAGACAAGGGCGATATCGGAAAGATAGGGTTTGACCTTAAGACGACTTATAGGATGCTGATGAAGGTTCTTGCAAAAGTCGGCGCAGACCTTCAAGAAGACAATCCGCCGGCAGGAGATGCAGCAGGCGCAGAAGCAATAGACACATTACAGAAGTCTGAGGCGTACTGGAACCCGAAACACGCGGAGCACGCTGCAACAGTGAGGAAGGTGCAGGAGTTTTATAAGAAGAAATATCCTGAGAAGGGATAATCCCGATAAAACGGGACCTCTGAGACAGGAATTTTTATAGACAGTAAATCCTCCATAGCTTTAGCGACGGAGGAAGCAGGCCCACTAAGGAGTGGAGAACTCGCAAGAGCCCGCAGACGAAGTGGATAACCTCAAAAAGGCAGCAGATGTAAAAAAAACTTTTTGAAGGAGGTTATTCATGCCAGAAGTTGACAAAGCTTTAGCTCAGCAGTTCAGTTCCAATTTTCAGATTCTCTCGCAGCAGAAGGAATCACGCCTTGAATCAACAGTAACTGTGAAGTCTGGAATCGTTGGTGTGAGTCACAGGGTTGATTCAGTCGGAAAAAACGAGGCGGAGGACGTGATTGTCCGCGGAACCCCGCTTGGTTCGAAGGAACTCCCGCATCAGGGCAGATACATAGACCTCACAGACTCGGAATGGTGGGCGCATGTGTATCAGCACGATGCACAGAAGATGCTTGCAGATCCGAAGTCGGCGTATCTGATGGCGGGCGTGGCATCTCAAAACAGAAAGAAGGATGCGAGGATTATCGCGGCGCTGGGCGGAAGCGCAAGACAGGTGAAGTCAGACGGAACATCTGAGAACATTGCGCTGCCGGCAGGACAGAAAATTGCAGCTGGCGCGACAGGACTCACACGCACAAAGATTGTCTCTGCGCTTGAGATTCTCGGGCTTGCGGATGCGATTGAAGATGATGATCTGTCCAATCTCATCACGCTTGTTGTGACGCAGAGACAGATATCGGACATCCTGAATGATGACAAGATGACAAGCGCAGATTACAACGCTGTGCGGTTGCTGATGGATGCGAAGATTGACGTGTTCATGGGATGCAAGTGGAAAAAGACGAATCTGCTGTCAAAGGTAGGCACAACCAGATACTGCTATATGTATGTCAAGGACGGCGTGCATCTGGGAATCGGACAGGAAATCAAGTCAACAATCACTGAGCGCTCAGACCTGCACGGCCAGCCGTGGCAGCCGTATAACTGGATGTCCACAGGCGCAGTGAGAAACGAAGAGGCGAAGGTTGTTGAAATCGCATGTATAGAATAGTCATAAAAATAATTTGAAAGGAGGAAATGAAATATGGCAGTTGTAAATACAAAAGCAACCGCAATTACAAATGCGGACGCAAAGCCGCCCGTGAAGAGCAGCAAAGACATTATGAACGGCATGCTCAAAGAGTGCGTGGGAACTGCTGAAGTAGCCAATGGCGATTCTATAGGCTCTACTTACCGCTTGTGCAGGGTGAGAAGCAGCGAGAGGATAAGTCAGGTGCTGCTGTCCTGCGATGCAATTACGACATGCGCGGGCGACGTCGGCATTTACCAGACGAATGATAACGGGGGCGCTGTTGTGGATGCGGACTTTTTTGCATCAGCGCTTTCGCTGGCTGCAGCTCTGGTGAACTCCGACGTTACGCATGAGGCTGATGCTGCTGATGCAGGCGCGGGGTTTGGTCTGGCTGACGTGGAGAAACCGCTTTGGCAGGCTCTTGGCCTGGCCGCAGACCCTGTGAGAGATTACGACATTGTTGTGACGCTCACGGCCGCAGCCGCCTCAGCAGGCACAATCGCCGGAAAGGTTAAGTACGTATAGTTGTCTAAATCCTACCCTTCCCCTCTGAACTCAGGGGGGAAGGGAGGTGTAACCCTCTGATGCTCAATCGCTGATGAGGGTAAAGGAGGCGAGATGGTAAGTTCTGAAATCGAGATATGCAACCAGGCAGCGCTCTTGCTCGCTGATAACACGATTAGTGATTTTTCGGAAAATTCTGTGACGGCAAAATTGGCAAACGCTTTCTACAAGCAATCACGAGACGCAGTCCTCAGGCTTCACACGTGGAATTTTGCAATTATGCGCGTGAAGCTTGCCCCTGATGCAGCAGCTCCGGCGTTTGGATACTCTGCGGCTTTCACACTGCCTGTTGATTGCCTGAGAATTCTTGATGTTGGTATTTCGGCTTACAAGGTGGAAAGAAGAAAGATTCTTTGCGATTCAACGAGCATCAACCTTAAATATGTTTTTAAAAATGAGGATGTAACTGAGTATGATTCTCTTTTTGTGGACACGCTTGCGGCATATATCGCCTTTAAGATGTCGTATCCGCGAACAAGGAGCAACGAAGTAAAAAAGACAATGTTTGATACCTTCAAATCACTTCTTCCTTTAGCGCGGAACATAGACGGGCAGGAAGAGCCGCAGGACACTATCGGCGATTTCCCGTTTATTGATGTGAGGAGCAGATAGAGTGCGGATAAACACCGTAAAAACAACTTTTACCGGCGGGGAGATTGACCCGCTCCTTTATGGCCGCATGGAAACGCCGAGATATCAAGACGGCTGCGAGAAACTTCTGAATGTATTTGTGCTGCCGACAGGCGGCGCGACAAGAAGATACGGGATGCGCTTTATCAAGAATGCCGGAGCAGGGATTACGACAAGAAGAATCCCTTTCGTTATTCTGAAGAAAGATGCAGTCCCGCCGGTGACTCAGGGATATAAGGTTGAAATTCGGAGCGATAATAAAATCAGGTTCTATACAAACAAGGCGTTAATTCTTAATGGCGGCAATCCTTATGAAATCAACAGTCCGTATACAGGCGGCGCAGATTTAAAGAAGATACGCTTTGCGCAATTTGATAATATTCTTTATTTAACCCACCCGGACTTTCCGCCTCAGCAATTAACAAGGACCTCTGACACAAGCTGGGCAATAGCAGCTGTCAACTTCACTCAGCCAACGCCGCCGCACTGGGATGCAACGACAGGTTATCCGTGCGCGATTGCTTTTTTCGAGCAAAGAATGGTGCTCGGGGGAACAAAGGCCAAACCACAGACTATCATCCTAAGTAAAAGCGGGGACCCGCTGTATCTCGTAACAGGCACAGGGGATGGAGACGCTTTTACGTATTTGCTGGTGCCCGCAACGGCGCCTATATACCATCTCGCGGCCACAAAGCAGATAACAGTGTTCACGGCGATGGAAGAGATTTTTATTTTCGGCAGCTCAGACAAGTCGCTTACTCCAACCAATATACAGGTCAAGAAACGCAGAGCTTACGGCTCTACAGAGGGAAATGCTCCTCTGGTATTCGGAGATTCGATATTTTATGCCACAAAATATGCGAGAAAACTAAGACAGTTAAGCTACGACTTCGCGACAGATTCGTATCAGGCCCCGGATCAGAGTATAGTCGCATCCCATTTCCTTAAAAATACAAGCATAAGGGACATGGATGCAGTGACCGAACCTCTTAGTCTTATCTTGATACTCACGGAATCCGGAGATCTGCTTGCTGTGACCTATGACAAAGACCAGGATGTAACAGCATGGTCTAAATGTCAGACAGACGGGGTAATAAAAGACTTCTGTGTAATCCCCGGCGCGACAGAAGATGAGGTATGGCTTTCAGTCGAGCGCGCAATCGGCGGCACGACATACACACACACCGAGGTCATGGACAGCGCGCTTCA
>SCSY01000332.1 GCA_004298625.1 Nitrospirota bacterium
GCCCAGGAATTGGGGCTCAAGCGCTTCGCTACGCTGGATGCGAATCAGCGCGGCTATGCTGAAAGGCTTGGGTTGGAGCTGGAGGTGTTCTGATATTTCGCTGAACGGTAGGCAGGGTAAAAATAGGGATCGAAAAATGTTGGAATGTTAGAACTGCCCCCGCGCGCTCCTATGGTGTCACAAATGTCACCGGCGACAGGGTTGCAAAACCATGGGACAGATAAGATAATCGGAGCAGGTAACTACTCAGGAGGTGGTGAAAATCACCTCCTCCCCAGTCCCTTCCCCCTGGCAGGGGGAAGGTTAGGATGGGGGGCGAAAGGTGGAAATGCCGAAATGTTCTGGTTATTCCACCGCTCTACCCCCATCCCGGCCTTCCCCCTTGCCAAGGGGGAAGGAGAAAAATGGCACCCACCTGAGTAGTTACCGGAGCAGTTCCAAAACCTCATAAACTCATATTTTTTCAGATAGGAGAGAATCGCCATGTTGAAAAACCACAATAATCCAGTCAGTCAGTCAGTCAGTCAGTCAGTCAGTCAGTCAGTCAGTCAGTCAGTCAGTCAGTCAGTCAGTAAAGCGTAGCCCCCTTTTTTCGGCTGTCAACCGCCATTTCTTGTGTTTCGCAAAAGCCGCAAGAAAACTGTTTGCGTTAAGTTTCGTGGCGTTTCTCCTCTCTTCCGTATTGTCTTCCGCTTCATTCGCTGGCATCAACGACGGGCTGGTGGGCTACTGGAATTTTGATGGCAATGCCAATGATTCAAGCGGAAATGGGAACAACGGCATAGTGAATGGTGCCACTTTGACTGCTGACAGATTAGGGAAAGCCAATAGCGCTTATCAATTTGATGGACAAGGCAGTCATATAGTCGTTGCTGACTCGAATAGTCTTCATTTGTCAACATCGACATCGTTCTCTATGTGGTTCAAAACTGATAGCTCCATAGATTACAGCGTTTATGGCAGTGTGCATTTGCTGTCCAAGGGAGCGACGTATGGAGACTTGTGGGCAGACTATGCGATACAGATACCCAAAGCAGGGCAATATGGAGTCGAAAATACTGGCTCAAAGAATGTTCCAGCATCTATAAAAGTAAGCGGGTTATTTACTAATGGAACGTGGACACATATTGCAGTTATCTATCAGAATTCCTCAGTGACGGTATATGAAAATGGTGTGAAAATCGGAGAAGGTACGACAACTTCAATAAGGTCTTCAACGGAACCCCTTTATTTTGGCTTACGCTATAACGGTTCTGGTGCATTTAAGGGGGCTATTGACGACATTCGCATATACAATCGCTCCCTTTCTGCTGCCGAAGTCATGCAGCTTGCCACGGATCAAACAGGAATCTGTGACACCACCACCCCATACAACCAAGGCTATAGCGCCGGACAAACCGCTGCTCAAGCCGCTTGCAAGGCGAATCCTTCCTCGTGCGGAATCACAGTCAGCTCCTCGGGATCAGGTGTAACCACCAGCGGCCACGCAAGCTATACCCCAAGCTCGAACTTGGTGCATATCCCATATCTTGATGCTCCCACCCTCTTCGGCGGAACGCCCACGGTTTATGAAG
>SCSY01000297.1 GCA_004298625.1 Nitrospirota bacterium
TTTTCTTTATAGCCTTAGCGATTGACTGCAAGAGCATCGTTTTCCCTGTCCTTGGCGCGGCGACTATCATTCCTCTTTGCCCTTTGCCGACAGGGCATATGAGCTCCATTACCCTTGTTGAAAAATCAGTCGGGTCGTATTCCAGTTTTATCCTTTCCGTAGGGTAATACGGAGTGAGGTTGTCAAAGAGAGTCCTGTTTATGCTGTCTTCAGGCGATTCGTGGTTGACCGCCTCTACTTTAAGAAGGGCAAAATACCGCTCGCTTTCTTTTGGCGGCCTGATCTGGCCTGAAACAAGGTCTCCCGTCCTCAGGGTAAATCTTCGTATCTGTGATGGAGAGACATATATGTCGTCAGGCCCCGGAAGATAGCTGTAATCAGGTGATCTCAAAAACCCGAAACCATCCGGCAGTATCTCAAGAACGCCAGCCCCAAAAACATTTCCTGTCTTTTCCGTCTGTGCCTGGAGAATTGCGAAGATAAGGTCCTGCTTTCTCATTCCCGAGGCTCCGTCTACATTGAGTGTTTTTGCGACAGAGGTCAGTTCATCTATAGTCTTTTCCTTTAGCTCTGAAATAGAGATATTGTCCATTTTGCTCCTCATAGGATTTTTTTGTGGCGGTTATTTTAATAATACCCGGAAGGTCTATGCCTATCCGTGGGGGTCTTTAATATTTAAGGAGTATCTATAGACAGAATACTAAAGATTGTTGCTTTTGTCAATACCCGCATGTTAAATTTTAAAAATGAGGTATGGAGAGAAAGCGATAAAGAAGTCGAGGCTGGAGATATGGGACAACCCGTGCCCTGAAAGAGATTATGAAATCAAGATAAGTTTCCCTGAATTTACCTGTCTCTGCCCTCGGTCGGGCTATCCTGATTTTGCAGCAATAAATATCGTCTATGTTCCTGATAAAAAGATTGTCGAGTTGAAATCACTGAAGCTCTATTTTAATTCCTTCCGTGATGTGCATATCTCGCATGAAGAGGCTGTAAATAAAATTTATTCAGAGCTAAAGAAGAAACTAAGTCCCAGATCCCTTGAAGTCATTGGCGATTTCAATCCGAGGGGGAATGTGAAGACGGTAATAAGGATATGTTCTGATAATGTCTGACGGGATATGGCTGCCTAAATCTTCTTTGCCCTTTCAATGAACAGCTTCATCTTTAAGTGGTCTTTTTTCCCCTTCACAGCCTCGACACCACTGCTCACATCAACCGCATAAGGATGCACCCGGCGTATGGCCTGTTCTATGTTTTCGGGAGTAAGACCGCCTGCGAGAATGACCCTGCCGAGCTGTTTTGCCTCGACGGCAATGTCCCAGT
The DNA here is from genome assembly GCA_004298625.1 of Nitrospirota bacterium. Lineage (GTDB taxonomy): Bacteria > Nitrospirota > Thermodesulfovibrionia > Thermodesulfovibrionales > UBA1546 > SCSY01. Next base: position 1,327 of record SCSY01000297.1, read on the forward strand.
TAAATATCTTGCCTGTGCCTCCATATTCCTCGGTGGTGTATGTGTCAAGCAGGAACGCAGAAACCTTATCTTTGTAGTTTGATAGCACCGCCAGATTTTCGAGGGATTCAACTCTTATGGCCTTTATTACAGGTCTTGAAAGCTTGCATGTCTTGGGAGGTTCATCGCCGTGAAGCTGGATTGTGTTTATTCCTGTCTGATCCGCAATTTTTTCTACGATTATCTTATCCTCATTTACAAATACCCCTACAGTTGAAATAAATGGGGGTAACTTTTTAATAATAGCTTTTGCCTTTGCAGGGGAAATATATCTCGGGCTTTTTTTGAAGAATACAAAACCCAGCGCATCAGCGCCGTAATCTACTGCTGCCAATGCATCCTCAAGATTTGTTGTTCCGCATATTTTCACTTTAACCATGTAAAGATTATATCATAATATCATCGGTGTATTTGAATAATTTGTTCGCCCTTTTGTATCATATAAAACAGTTGTTAGAGGGTAGTTGTTGGTTTTTAGTCTGAAAACTAACAACTGAAAACTAAAAACTTAATTAGCAAATGGCCATGAGGAGAAAATTATGAACAAGATTCTAAAACTCGGCATTCCCAAGGGAAGCCTTCAGGAATCAACATTAAAGCTTTTTAAGAAGGCAGGATACCACATAACCGTATCGAGCCGTTCTTATTATCCATCATTCGATGATCCGGAGATAGAGGCAATGCTTATACGTGCTCAGGAGATGGCAAGATACGTCCAGGACGGCATACTCGATTGCGGCCTGACAGGCAAAGACTGGATACTGGAGCAGAATGCCGACGTCCATGAGGTTGCGGAACTCAATTATGCAAAAGAGGGCTTAAGACCCGTGAAATGGGTAATTGCAGTGCCGAATGATTCAAAAATAAAAAGTATAAAAGGCTTAAACGGCAAGCGCATTGCAACAGAGCTTGTCGGATTTACTAAAAGATATCTGAAATCAAAAGGCATTAAGGCGGAAGTGGACTTTTCATGGGGAGCAACAGAGGTAAAACCTCCGTATCTGGCAGATGCGATAGTTGAGCTTACAGAGACAGGAACGTCTTTAAGGGCGAACAACTTAAGAATCGTGGAGACGATCCTGGAGTCAAGCACGAGGTTTATTTCAAATAAAAAGACATGGCAGGACAAGTGGAAGAAGCAGAAGATGCAGAATATCGTCATGCTGCTAAAGGGGGCATTGTCTGCCGAAGAAAAGGTCGGGCTTAAGATGAATGCGCCTGAAAGGTCTTTTAAACGCGTGATGAGTTTATTGTCGGCGATGCACTCTCCGACAATATCTCAATTGTCGGATAAGGGGTGGTATGCGCTTGAGGTTATAATTGATGAAAGGATTGTGCGGGATATCATCCCGAAGCTCAAGATGGCCGGCGCAACCGGGATAGTGGAATATCCGTTGAGCAAGGTGATACCGTAGCGGTCGCACATGACAGACATTAAAAAACTCGTTATGCCGAATGTGCAGAAACTTACGGCATACAATGCAAAGGAAATCCCCTGCAAAGTTAAGCTCGATGCGAATGAGAGCCCCTTTTCAGTGTTTAGTGTTAAGTGCTTAGTGTTAAGTGGCAAAAAAACACTTCAATCATTGAACCGCTATCCCGATCCGGAGGCAAAGGAGCTAAAAAAAGTAATCGCAAGGAATCTCAACGTAAACCCTGAAAATATATTGATGGGGAATGGTTCGGATGAGTTGATTTACTATCTCATAACGACATTCGGCGGCACTGTTTTGTATCCTACGCCGACTTTCTCGATGTACGGCATAATCTCGCAGGCCCTCGGTCAAAAGAAGATAGAAATTCCATTGGATGAAGAATTTGACCTTGATGCGGAAAAGATTCTAAATATTATCAAAAAAAATAAACCTAAACTCATATTCCTTAGTTCTCCGAATAACCCAACAGGCAATTGCTTTTCATCCGACAGGATTTTGAAGATAATTGCTGCGTCTAAGGGCATTGTTATTGCTGATGAGGCATATCAGCCTTTTTCGAGCGAAAAGGGATTTCTGCCGATGTTAAGCGATTATAAAAATCTCGTGATTCTCAGAACCCTTAGCAAGATAGGTCTTGCCGGCCTGCGGGT
>SCSY01000298.1 GCA_004298625.1 Nitrospirota bacterium
GTTTTAATGCGGCCTCCGACGACCTGGACCTCCTTGTAAAGCGCACTGATTCTGCTTTATACGAGGCAAAAAAAATAGGCGGCAATGCAGTCCATGCAATAGATTGCCTGCCCATCATGCCGGTGGTTGAGTAAAGACCAGCCTCGCAACTTGATTCAAAAATAATTTACAAGTAAACTTCTCTTATGCTTGATTTTTTATTCAACCCCGCGTCAATCGCTGTAATCGGAGCATCGAGGGACCCTAAGAAGGTCGGGTATGCCGTGCTGAATAATCTGATACGGTTTAACTACAAAGGCCGGATATATCCGGTAAATCCGTCAGGCGAAGAAATACTCGGGCTTAAGTCTTTTTCAAAATTGTCCGACATCGGAGAAAAATTTGATCTTGCGGTAATTGCGGTTCCTGCTAAATTCGTCCCTGAAACCGTAATCAAAAGCGCTGTTGCGGGAGCCGGCTCAGCGGTTATTTTAAGCGCAGGCTTTAAAGAAGCAGGTCCGGAAGGCGTAAGGCTCGAACAAGAGCTTGGGAATATAAGCAGAGAATATAATATCAGGATACTCGGCCCGAATTGTCTCGGCGTCATAAACACGGCAAATAATATGAATGCGACTTTTGCAGCGGGAATGCTGCCTAAGGGAAGACTGGCTTTTTTTTCACAGTCAGGCGCGCTCGGGATCGCGATACTGGACTGGGCCATCGGAAATAAGATCGGTTTTTCAAAATTCATAAGCCTTGGGAATAAGACCGACCTGAACGAGATAGACTTCATCGAGTATTTTATCAATGATCCTGAAACAGATATCATACTCGGATACATAGAAGATGTTGTTGACGGCAGGAGATTTCTGGAGATTGCAGAAAAGTCTACAAAAACAAAACCTGTGATTCTTTTAAAATCCGGCGGCACAGAGGCAGGCGCGCGGGCGGCCTCTTCTCATACAGGCGCACTTGCAGGCTCGGAGATTGCATTTAATGCAGCCTTCAAGCAGACCGGGATTATAAGGGCAAGCGGAATTCAAGACCTCTTTGACACAGCACTTGCGTTTTCAGAAAAAAAACTTCCGGCAGGAAACAGACTGCTTATCGTCACGAATGCAGGAGGGCCCGGTATAATCGCGGCAGATACCGCAGAAAAAATCGGGCTTAAACTGCCGCAGATGACAAAAGATACAATAGAGGCGATTGAACCTCTTCTGCCTAAAAATGCATCTTTGTATAATCCGGTTGACATAATCGGGGATGCGACATCTGAAAGATATGCTGTTGTATTAAACAGGGCTGTCAATGATCCGAATGTGGATGGAATTGTTGTAATCCTTACGCCTCAGGCAATGGTGGATGTCGAAAATACCGCAGAGATAATTATCAGCACATCAAAAAAAACAGACAGGCCGGTAATAACATCCTTCATGGGGGATATGAGGGTCAGGGAATCGGTAGAGAAACTAAAAGCAGCTTTCATCCCGAATTTCCCCTATCCGGAGACAGCGATAAATGCGTTCAAAAAACTCAGCGACTATAATTCATGGAGAAATCTCAAAGAAGATAAGGCAGAGTCGTTTTTATCAAATAAAGATTCTGCAAAGGCATATATTGACGGCTTTCTGCAAAGGGGAATGTTTCAGGTTGTCGAGGATGACGCAATGAAAATACTCGCTCAATACGGCTTCAATTTCCCGAAGAGGGCGCTGACAAGAACGTCAAAGGAGGCATCTGCGACAGGTTCAAAAATAGGTTTTCCCGTTGTAATGAAGATCTCATCGCCTGATATCCTCCATAAAACAGATGTGGGTGGAGTTAAAGTCAGGATAAACTCTAAAAAAGAGGCGGAAGATGCATTCATTGAGATTACATCAAATGCAAAGAGATTTATGCCTGATGCGTTCATAAACGGGGTAATGGTATATGAAATGGTTAAAGCAGGAAAAGAAGTAATACTCGGCGTGACATTCGACAAGACATTCGGCCATATGATTATGTTCGGGCTTGGAGGCATATATGTCGAGGTCCTGAAGGATGTATCCTTCAGGATAGCGCCTGTATCCCGGAGGGAGGCATCGGGCATGGTGAGCGAGATAAAGACAGGCGCGCTTCTAAAAGGCGCAAGGGGGGAAAGACCTGCGGACATTGATTCGATAATTGATGGAATATTAAGGCTGTCAGGTTTTGTAACTGATTTTCCAATGGTCCGGGAACTTGATATAAACCCGCTGGTGGTTATGGAAAAAGGAGCGGTTGCATTAGATGCAAGGATTATATTTGACAGAAGATAAGATAGTGATTAGTGACAGTGTAAGAGATGATTTTAATCCGACTTACACTAATAACTTACACTTGCACTATAAATTCAAGGAGGCGATATGATTCCAATATTTATAGCATCCAACAAAAGTTATTCAGGAAAGACCTTTATTGCTCTTGGGCTTGCGATAAAGCTTATCGGGCAAGGATATAAAGTCGGGTATATAAAACCCATCGGCAAAAACCCTATAAAAGAAGGCAGCGGCGTATTTGACACCGACGCTATTTTTATAAAAGAGGCGTTGTCTTTGCCCGATCCCTTGAATGTTATCTCCCCTTTTGTCATAGGTTATGAGATGCAAAATCTGATATTTCAGGGGAAGGTCAAGGACATTAAAAAACAGATAATGACTGCATTTAAATCTTTGAAAGGCAAAGACTTTGTTATTGTTGGAGGCGCGGCTGATATTTTTGACGGCGCAACGCTTAATATAAATGCGCTCAGCCTTATAGAAGATATGAAGGCTTATACCCTTGCAGTGGAGTCGTGGGCCGGAGATGTTTCCGCTGATTCTCTTTATGGCATTTCCCGGCTCCTTGGTAAAAGGTTTATAGGCGGAGTTATAAATAAAGTTCCTGCAAATTCGCTCAGGCACGTTAAAGATGCAGTAAGGCCGTTTCTTGAGAAAAAAGGAATTAAGATGTTCGGCGTCTTTCAGAAAGACAGTGTCCTTGAATCCTTTACAATAAGGCAGTTGAACGACGCGCTGAACGGCAAGGTTTTGTGCTGTGAGGACAGGCTTGAGGAATTTGTTGAAAATTTTTCAATAGGAGCAATGGATGTTGACAGCGCGCTTAATTATTTCAGGAGAATTCCAAACAAAGCGGTAATCACAGGCGCACATCGCTCTGACATACAACTTGCTGCAATGGAAACATCAACAAAGTGCATAATCCTTACAGGCGGGCTTTATACAAACGATGTTGTTGTCGGCAGGGCGCAGTCAAAAGGCATTCCTATTATATCAGTGCCGGACGATACCTTTACAACAATTGACAGGATAGAGGCCATCATGGGCAAAACAAGACTTAGAGGCAAGGGGAAGATAGCCCGTGCAAAGGAATTAATAGATGCGGAATTCGACATGAAAAGGTTTTTGAAGGCGTTGAAGCCTTAGAGGATAAGACCTGCGGCATTCGGGTCTGAACCTTTTATGCTATACTGAAAAATGAATGCTTTTTTACAAAGACTCGCTGAAATTTACAGGGAGATAGATAAGGCATATACCGCTTCGCAGGCGCATTACAATTTCAACTGCGAAGGCTGCGCCGACAACTGCTGTGTCACGAAATTCCATCACCATACAATTGTAGAAGAACTTTACCTTGCAGAGGGTTTAAAAAAACTCAGCCCTGAAAAAACAGGCGCTGTGATTTCCCGCGCGGAAGAGGTTGTAAAAATTCACGAGGCGTCTCCGGAAGATATAAGGGTAATATGCCCTCTGAATGAAGATGGTCTATGTATCCCCTACGCTAACCGTCCCATGATATGCAGGATTCATGGACTGCCTTATGAACTTTTCAGGAATTTTAAATTTGAGACCGGCGACGGGTGTTATAGGTTTATTACGGAGAAAGAAAATACGGCGAAAGATTTCAGGATTAACCGCACTGCATTTTATCTCGATATAGCGCAGACCGAGAGGGAAGTCAGGGAAAAACTGAATTTTACCGGAAGATATAAAAAGACTACCGCAGAGATGGTTTTGAGCATCTATGGAAGGGGCGGCCAAACAGATGATGAATCAATCGTGCAGATCCCGCAGCGCAGCCCGGACGTTATGCCGACAAATAAAAAATGACGATGGAATATTTGCCGTTTATCGCAGTCGGGGTTCTGATTATTGCCTTTCTTTACTCGTCAGTAGGTCATGCAGGCGCGTCAGGGTATATTGCCGTAATGTCGCTGTTCGGCCTGGCCCCTGCGACTATCAAGCCGACTGCCTTAGTCCTCAACATTTTGGTCGCCTGTCTCGGGACGTGGCAATTCCGGCGCGCAGGGTATTTTAGCTGGAAACTGTTCTGGCCCTTCGCTTTATTATCCATCCCACTGGCGTTTTTAGGCGGTTATCTCAATCTGCCTGCTCATATCTTCAAGGTCATTGTAGGCATTGTGCTACTTTTTTCGGCACTTCGGTTTATCAGTCACGGGAGCGAAGATGCAGAACCTCACGAACCCTCTCGCCCGGTGGCAGTGGCTGTAGGGGGAGGGCTGGGTTTGTTGGCAGGCCTGACCGGCACCGGCGGGGGAATTTTCCTGACACCGCTCATGATCTTTATGCGCTGGGCGCGCACCAAGACCGCATCAGCAGTGTCTGCATTATTTATTCTCGTCAACTCTGTTGCGGGGTTGCTCGGCAATTTGAGCGCAACTCGTAAATTACCTGCATTCGCTCTCATACTGGTAGTTGCTGCGGCGCTCGGAGGCGCGGCAGGCTCGCATCTTGGAAGCCGGCGCTTTTCACATACAGTCATTAAACGGATGCTCGCCGTCGTCCTCATCATTGCAGGCGTTAAGTTGATATTCGCATAACCGGCAGGCCTGTAAAAGCCTTAATCGCTGATTAAAATCGGATGCTTTCTGCTACAGTTTTGCTACATTTTTACTACAGTGAGAGATATTCCTTCCTTCCTATAAGTGATAACTTGTAGATAAGCAAAAAAACTTAAGACTTCAAATGGATAAAAACAGTTTTGGACGATTTTGCCACAAAATACCAACCAGGCTTTTAGTCCTTATTATCACAAAATGCTAAGCAGATTCATTTTATTGCCATTGATTTTAATGATTTTCTTGTTTTCTCTTTTTACCGAAATGTGCTATATTTCTACCGAAAAGGCAGAAAATACCCTTGAGGTAGATTATATGTTATGCAAGGAGTAATAGAATGAAGAATATTATTCTGACTGTTTTCCTTTTCCTGTTGTTGTTTCCAATTCGGGCTTTTGCGAATGAAAAAACACCGAACGACGAGATCAACGCAAAAGTGACGCAATTGGCAGCAATGATGGGTGATTCATACTCTCATGAATATCCAGATTATCGCGGCATTCAAATACTGAGAAATAAAAAAGAAGATACGATAGTCGCTGTCGCCGTCTTCACTATCGAGGGTCTCGGTGGGGGCAACAATTATACTCAATACATGGCTGTATTTTCGGCTCTAAGCGAGGCATCAGAAGGCCATCCGAAAAGGATGAGTTTACTTGACGTTATGGCAGTAGGTGGGAAAGGAGTGCGGGGCATAGAATTCAAGAACATAAGAATAGAACAATTGAAAGGCGATATTATCATAACTGTACCTACAGCAGAATACGGACCCCAAGATGCGATGTGTTGCCCAAGCATTAAGTCTGAAGCACAATTTATTATTCATCCCTATGTTGGCGGGAGATTAAAGAAAATCACAAAGAGAACCAAGAAGTGAAGAAAACAAAGATGCATAACATTTCACTTCATGGGATCGGCGGGAAACTGCCTCGCCTCCCCATGAGTTCAGGCGTTAAATGATAAATAAAGATAATAAACACTACTTCACTGCACCCTTTC
>SCSY01000299.1 GCA_004298625.1 Nitrospirota bacterium
TGAGGTCTTCATTATACAGACATCTCCTCAGTGCAGAATCAATGGCTGAAAAGATACTAAGTTCAGAGGGTAAAAAAACAAAAGGGGAAATAGTTACAAAAGTTACAGAAGGGGAAAAGGCGGAAAAAATTACAGAATTCATTGAGGAAGGCGATCTTGATTGCGACGGGTTTAAGGATATATGCGCAGGCCATGGAGATATAACGGCATTTTTTACGGAAAATAGCGGCTCTCTCGTTGAGCTTTCACTCAAAAGCAGACAGGTCAATACGCTCGATATACTCACCCGCAGGCCTGAGGCGTATCATTCCAAAATACTGGAGGCAACACAAAATGATTCAGAAGGAACAAAGACAATTCACGACAGGTTTCTTGTTAAGGAAGAGGGTCTTCTAAATTGCCTTGTATATGATAATTACAGAAGGACCTCGCTGCTGGACCACTTTTTCGATTATAATATAAAGCTTGATGACTTGATAAGGTCGGAATATGATGAAAAGGGTGATTTTATAGGCAGCCCTTATCGTCTGGAGCGGATTGAGAAGAAAGGGCGCACTGGCGTCAGGCTCACAAGGGAAGGGATTGTTTCAGGCTGTGCGGTGAAGATTGACAAGGCTGTGTTATTTCAGGGGTCTGCCGGAGCTGGCAAAAAAACCGGGCTAAGGGTTGATTACCTGCTCGAGGGCAGGTGTGACGGCATATTCGCGATAGAATTCAATCTTTCATTTTTAGGTTCTCCGTATGCCGCCGTGCATGCAGGAAATAAATCTCTTTTCATAAAAGACAAAGGCATGCATAACGCTGTAAAGGGATTTTACATCAAGGACGAATTTCTCAATCTGAAAATGGAATTTTCTTTTGATGAAGATATGGATTTGTGGCATTATCCTGTAGAGACTGTTTCTCTGTCGGAGCAGGGAGTCGAGAGGCTGTATCAGGGCACATCATTTTTGTTTATGAAAAAACTCGCTTTAAACGGCAGTAAGAAATCAGGATTCAGCATTAAATTTAGTTGAGGGTTTCATGGGAGGATATGTGAGAGGGGCTAAAAAGTTCAAGGGTTCAAGGGTGAAAGGGTTCAAAAGTCTGTTCACTATTCACTATTCACTATTCACTGTTTTTTTACTGTTCACTATTCACTGTTCACTGCTCCCTGCCTATGCCGATGATAATCCTCTTAATATGATGCGGGACGAGGTCCTTTCATATTTTAAACCCATGAAGGGCAGGATTAAATCAATAAGCAATGGAAGCGCGGTAGCCGATATCGGCATTAAATCAGATGTTAAAAAAGGAATGCGCTTTACTGTCTTCAGAGAAGGGACTCCGTTTCTGCATCCTGTTACCAAAGAACCCATAGGGCTGCTTGAAACAGTGACGGGAAAGGCTGAGGTCAGGGATGTCGGCTCCGATACATCAGCTATTGTTATCCTCAAGGGTGATGTTAAAGAGTCCGACAGGATAAGGGTTCCGGAGACAGGAGTTCGTGTGCTTTTTTATCATCGCAGGAATGTTGACTGGAGCCTTGCAGATTCGTATTACAGGCTGTTGAAGGACAGCGGAAGGTTCGAGCTCATGGATACGGCGCTTGAGACCGACAGCGATGCGGAGGTAATTGCAGAGGCGAAGAGGCTGAATGCAGATGTTGCGCTTATCCTGTCTGCGAAAGAGGCCGGAGGCGACAATCTACTCATGCAGAGACTGTTATGGGTTGATAATTCCGTAAAGTTTGCAGAGATCGAGACTAAGGTTCCTTTTGCATTTATGAAAGAGGTTAAGTTCGGCGAGGAATTTTTCGGCCCTCAAAAAATTGACGTAAGGCTTTATGTTGACCTGCCTTTTGGGGTGAGGTTGATTGCATCCGGCGATATTGACGGCGACGGAAAAGCAGAAATATTGCTGAGCACGGGCAAGGACGTGCGTTTTTATATGTCCGGCGGCGAACTCAGCCGCCGCTATGAGATTAAGGGCGCTGCAATGGACGACCATCTCCGGCTCGATGTGATGGATTTAAACAAAGACGGGCGGGATGAAGTCCTGATCACTATTATGAAGGATGAAAAAATAATCTCGCGCATATATGAGTTAAGGGATGATAAGTTTTCCGTGCTTTGGGAGAGCAATGTTTTTTTGAGGCGCATGGGGAATGAGCTTATTGCGCAGGCATATACTGCCGGAGAAGGATACAGAGGTCCTGTCTTTACGGTTATATGGAAAGACGGATATAAGAAAGGCGGCAATCTAAGCCTTCCAAACGATGTTAATATTTACGATTTTGTCTACATAAATGAGTCCGACGGCAGAAGGTTGATTCTCGCATACGACGATGCGGGATACCTTAACCTCTACGACGACGGCAAGAGGATATGGCGCAGCGCAGAGGATTACGGGGGTTTTCTGACAAAATTCAAAAGGCCGGCTCCGACTGTAATGACGGACAGGGGAGAATGGGCGATAAAAGACAGGCTCTCCATGCAGAACAGGGAGGTCTTTGTTATAAAGAGGGTGCCGCTTGTTGGAATGGCAAAGGGGATGGGATACGGCAATTCTCAGATCAGGAGCTTGTGGTGGACCGGGATTTCGATGGAGGAAAGGGTTGTCGTAGAGAATATTTCAGGGACCGTGCTTGATTATGCGCTTGAAGGCGACAGGCTTATTGTGCTTGACAGGCCGTCGTTCGGTTTAAAAGTGGGAAATATCTTCAAGGGGGAAAGCCCCCTCGGCAGCGTGCTTTACATATATTCACTTAAGGGGAGGTAAGGGTGTTATTATCCGAAAAAATCCCGGCGCATGTCGGGATAATAATGGATGGAAATGGAAGATGGGCGGAATTGCGCGGTCTTCCGAGGATTGAGGGTCACAGAAGAGGCTCGGAAAGGGTAAGGGAGATTATTGCCGCTGCAATGGAGGTTGGAATAAAGACCTTGACCATTTATGTCTTTTCTCTCGAAAACTGGCAGAGGCCCAAAGCCGAAGTTACAACCTTGATGAAACTTCTTGAGATATATCTCAGGAATGAATTTAATGAGTTTATGGAAAAAGGGATTGTGTTCAGGACGATAGGCGAGACCTGGAGGCTGCCTGACAATATACAGGCGCTGATAACCGAAACAGAGGCAAGAACGGCAGGCAATACCGGCATGACTTTGATTTCTGCCCTGAGTTACGGGGGGAGGAATGAGATTATCCGGGCCGTGAAAAAGGTTATTTCCGCAGGCATTGACCCGGAAAAGATTACAGAAGATTCTTTTGATTCTTTTCTCGATACAGCAGGCATTTCATCTCCGGACCTTATAATAAGGACGAGCGGAGAAAGGCGCATAAGCAATTTCCTGCTCTGGCAGGGCGCATATTCCGAATTTTATTTCACGGATACGCTCTGGCCCGATTTCACAAAAGAAGAGTTTTATCTTGCGCTTCATGACTACCAGATGCGGGAGAGAAGGTTCGGCGCTGTGCCTCTGAGGGCCAAGCCCTGATATGCATCTGAAAAGGTTGCTCATTGCTTTTATTGCGCTGCCCCTTGCTTATTTCTATATAACAAAACTGCCGGCAGGATATTTTCTTTTTTTGCTTATAGCTGTCTCGGTTGCTGCGCAGTATGAATTTTATTCGATGTATAAGGTTAAGGCCCTGCTGAAATATACAGGCATTGTTTTCGGGGTGTTTATAATTTTAGCCTTTAGCCTTCAGCCCTCTCTTCTCAGTCTTAAGCCTTTTGATTTGTTTGCAGTCTTATTTATCATAATGGCCTCGATAAGACTTTTTTTAAAACGAAGCCCTGAGTCTTCGCTGCTTGATATAGCAACCACGGTGACTGCTGTCGTATATATCCCTTTGCTGCTTGGTTATCAGATATACCTCAGGAATCAGGGATATGAATGGATAATATTCCTTTACGGGTGCGTATGGGCCTCAGACAGTCTGGCGTATTATGCAGGCAAAGGTCTCGGCAGGAAGAAGCTCTATGAGGAAATAAGCCCTAACAAGACAGTTGCAGGGGCTGTTGGTTCGATAGCAGGGGGGGCTGCAGGCGCAGTTATTCTTAAGACGGTATTTATAGCTTCTATGGCCTTGCCGTTGTCTAAGGGGATCATTCTCGGGATAATTATCGGCGCAGTAACTATCATAGGGGATCTGGTTGAGTCCATGTTCAAGCGGGATGCCGGAGTTAAAGACTCAAGTAATATATTTCCAGGACACGGCGGTCTGCTTGATAAACTTGATGGCGCGCTGTTTGCCGGGCCTGTGCTCTACTGGGTTTCCATATTTTTAGGGTTGATCCAATGAAGCGGATAACAATTCTCGGTTCGACAGGCTCGATAGGGAGAAGCGCGCTTGAAGTAATCTCAAAGCGCAGGGACAGGTTTAAGGTTGTCGGCCTGACTGCTGGAAGCAACATAAGATTGATCGAGGAGCAGGTAAAGACTTTTAAGCCTGAAATAATTGCCGTAGCCGATGAGGCGGATGCTCTGAGGTTAAGAAAAAAACTCGGCATGGAAGTCCTGTCAGGAGCCTCCGGCATTTCGGAGGTTGCTTCATATAACAGGTCTGATTTTGTGCTTTCGGCAATCGTTGGTTTTGCAGGTCTTTTGCCGACACTTTCTGCTGTAAGGGCGGGAAAGGTAATCGGGCTTGCCAATAAAGAGTCCCTTGTTGTTGCAGGCGAGATAGTTATGGAGGATGCAGCAAAATACGGGGCAAAAATAATTCCTGTGGACAGCGAGCACAGCGCAATATTTCAGTGCATCGAAGGGAGGGGCAGGGACTCCATAAAACGGATAGTGCTTACTGCCTCAGGCGGCCCTTTTTTCGGCAGGACCAAAGCCGAGTTGAGCAAGGTGACTCCGGAAGATACCCTGAAACACCCCAACTGGGATATGGGCAGGAAGATAACGATAGACTCTGCAACGCTTATGAATAAGGGGCTTGAGGTCATAGAGGCGCATCATCTTTTTGGTTTTTCTTCAGATAAGATTGATGTGCTTGTACATCCTCAGAGCATAGTCCATTCAATGATTGAGTTTAAAGACAGGAGTTATCTGGCGCAGCTTTCAGTCCCTGATATGAAGGGCCCCATAGCTTATGCGCTTTCATATCCTGAAAGGCTTGAGAACCATATAGCAGCCCTTGACTTAAGCATGATTGAAAAACTCACATTCCGGAAACCTGATACAGAATGTTTTCCCTGTCTTTTATACGCGTATGAGGCGTCTAAAGAAGGCGGCACAATGCCTGCTGTTTTAAATGCCGCAAATGAGGTTGCCGTGGATGCATTTCTTCAAAAAACAATAGGGTTTAATGATATTCCTGCTATAATTAAAGACACCATGAATTCGCACAGGACAGAGGCTGTCAGGGAGATTGATGCGGTTATCAGAGCGGACAGATGGGCAAGGGAAAAGGCGAGGGAAAGTATTAATGGCTTTTCAGGCAGGACATAGCATTCTCGCTCATTCTCACTGCGCTCCGAGGATTTTGCCTCACAACCCCCTTAAATCCCCCTTAACAAAGGGGGACTTAGGGGGTTGTTGGACTATCGGCAAAATAAACCGCTCAAATACTATGCCCTGCCTGTGGTAGAGTTAATGAAATCGAGTTAGGAGATAAAAAATGACATTTCTTTCAGCAATAGTATTACTTGGGATTCTGATATTCGTGCATGAATTCGGGCATTTTATTTTGGCCAAACTGGTTGGCGTCAGGGTCCTGAAGTTTTCTCTGGGTTTTGGCCCAAAACTTATCGGCAGGAAGTATGGAGACACAGAATACCTTATCTCCGCTGTTCCGTTGGGCGGATATGTAAAACCTCTTGGAGAAGAACCCGGAGAGGAGATTAAGGAAGAGGACAAGCCGTTTGCATACAATTACCAGCCTGTATGGAAGAGGGCGGCAATAGTTTTTGCAGGCCCTGTTTTCAATCTGTTCTTTGCAGCGATTATCTTTATATTTATATTTCTGAGCGGCGTGCCTGTTCTCCTCCCTGAGGTCGGCGAGGTTATGGAGAAATCTCCGGCAAGGGCAGCAGGGATTATGAAGGGTGACAGGATTGTTGAGGCGGATGGAGTTGCGGTAAATCAATGGATAGAGCTGACAGCGATTATACATAAAAATCCGGATAAGGCTCTCACATTTAAGATAAAAAGAGATAACAATATGATCGTTGTGCCGATAACCCCTGAAAGGAAAAAAATAAAAGACATATTCGGGGAGGAAAAAGAGATAGGCCTGATAGGGATAAAACCATTAGGAAGCTCTTTCATACAAAAGCAAGGGGTCGGCAGCGCAATAGCAAACGGCATTGCAAGGACTTGGGAGGTATCTGTGCTGACAATCGTTGGGATTGTGAAGCTTATTCAGAGGATTGTCCCTGCAGAGACTATCGGCGGACCAATCCTTATTTTCCAGATGGCAGGCGAGCAGGCGTCGCTCGGCGCCATGAATTTTTTTGTATTTATGGCAGTGATAAGCATAAACCTCGGCGTGCTTAATCTCCTGCCGATTCCTATTCTTGACGGCGGGCATCTCATGTTTTTGACCGTTGAGGCGATAAGACGAAAGCCCCTCAGCGAAAAAGTGATGATGATTGCGCAAAAGGTCGGGCTTGCAGTGATAATAGCCTTAATGACCTTCGCGCTATACAATGATATAATGAGGATTATTACGGGCAAGACAATGCCGTGATATGAGACCCGCAACCATAAAAAACCAGGTCTCATCCGGCGGAGTTATATTCAGGACCAATGCCGATAAAACAGAGATTGCCCTGATCGCGGTGAAGGGAGGGAATGTCTTGAGCCTCCCCAAAGGCATTGTAGACAAAGGTGAAAGCCCCGAGGAAACAGCTGTCAGAGAGGTCAGGGAGGAAACAGGGCTGAGGGGGAGGATCAAAGATAAGATAGGAGAGATATCTTATTGGTATTACATAAAGGGAGAAAATGCAAGGTGCAGAAAAACAGTGCATTTTTATCTGATGGAATATCTCAGCGGCAGCACCAAAGACCATGATGCAGAGGTTGATGATGCAGCGTGGTTCCCCCTTGACGAAGCGCTCGGCAAGGTCAGTTATAAAGGCGACAGAGAGATTATCGAGAAGGCAAAGGGGATGATTAAAAAAATTGAATGACCAAAAGGGCATAATATTTTCGCTTCAAATACTATGCCCTTTTGCTTGTTATTGAATTTATGGAAAAGATACTAAATTGGAATGAATTAAAGAATGCAATTGATGAAGCGCGGGCGAAAGGCAAAGAAATCGTCTTCACCAACGGCTGCTTCGATATTCTGCATGTAGGGCATATAAGGTATCTGAGAGAGGCAGGGGCGCTCGGAGATGTTCTTGTGATCGGATTGAATTCCGACAAATCCGTCTCTGTGATAAAACCCGGAAGGCCGGTTAATCCGCAGAACCAGAGGGCAGAGATATTGGCTGCTCTGGAAATGGTGGATTATGTAACGCTGTTTGATGAAGACACGCCTTACGAATTAATAAAGCTTCTTAAGCCCGATATTCTTGTCAAAGGCGGCGACTGGAAGAAAGAGGATATCGTCGGCTCCGACATCGCAAAAGAAACCCGCAGCCTTCCATATGTCAAAGGCATATCAACGACC
>SCSY01000300.1 GCA_004298625.1 Nitrospirota bacterium
CTGAATGGCGGATATATTTCGATATGGTTCTTTCTCATTTCATTGCCTTAGCTCCCCAATGTGTGGTTCATCCCCCCCTCACCCACCTCTAAAGAAGCCCTCTGAACCCAAAAGAGGTTTATCGAGCAGGAAAAAACTTTTTCAAACATGGTAAACTTATAAATAACATCGTAGGAGGTTAGAGATGATGACACAGAAAACAATCTCCAGCTTA
Source organism: Nitrospirota bacterium (assembly GCA_004298625.1). GTDB lineage: Bacteria > Nitrospirota > Thermodesulfovibrionia > Thermodesulfovibrionales > UBA1546 > SCSY01. The sequence goes on from SCSY01000300.1 coordinate 215, forward strand.
TTAAGACCCCTTGTAGTATCCGGCATATATAAAGATGAAAAAATTGCTTTGAAGGATATTATCGCTGATTACATCCAGAGGAAAATTGAGGCGTCTTCGACTGTCATAAAGCAAATGGAAAAAAAGTACGGCAAGAATTTCGAGTCCATCACAAAAGGAATGAGGAATAAAGCGACAATGAGCGCAGAGGACGATTGGATGGAATGGAAGGCCGCTACGCTGATGAATGAGGCATGGCATAAGGCATTAAAAAAGATATTCAGCAATGCCGCATAGATTTGACGTTTCCAGAATCATAACATCACTCAAAAAGAATCCCCTAACATCAAAGGTTGAAATTCTGACGCTCGATGAAGTTGAGAGGAGAGGGTTTTATAAACTGCGTTGTATACTTATACCCTCAAAATACAAACTTGATATAAAATACATTAAGACTGAAAATGATTTTTTCTATTCTTATCAGTTATATTCAAACAGAGATGTAGCCCGCTGGGACAACGAGCCTCACTATCCAAATCTCATAAATTATCCGCATCACTATCACTATCAAGAAAATGTTAGCGCGTCCGAATTTTCAGGAGAGCCAATAGAAGATATTAAGAAAGTTTTTTTGTTGATCTCTGAAATTATAGATTCTATCCGGTAAGGATAGCCTCTATAGTTAAAAATTCCTCAAAATCTTTCTCTGTTAAAGCTTCCCATGCTCTTTTCCAGGTATTTTTCTCAACCTCCTTTTCTATTGCCTTGTCTCCCACCTCCTAAAATAGGAGGGGGGAAAATGATCTAAAATTATAATTTGACTTTACATAGTTTTTATTATTGACAAAGTAACTCCTAACTTGGTATAAAATCTAACCTTAGCAAGACTTCTTTTTTACAAAAAATCTAATGATTGGAGGGAAAGTATGAAATTAGGCGTATTTGTTAGTGATTTTAAATTTACGGCAGATATTCTGGACCGGCTGAAAGCCGACAAACTGGGTATCATACTTGTGCAAAACGGCATATACCATGCAACGACGAAAGAAAATGGCAAGTCTTCCTCTTTGCTGGACAAAACATCAAATCTGTATGCCTTATCCGAGGATATACAGATAAGAGGGTTGAAGACCACCGATGTCGATAAGAGGGTGAAGGTTGTGAACTACAGTGATGTAGTAGACCTTGTTTTTAATGAATACGATAAAGTAGCTTGGCTATAGGAGGAATATTATGGGAACTTTAACTATAGGATGTTATCCGGGACTTGTAGGAAGCATGGCATATGACTTTGCCTTAAAACTTGCCGATGCAGCGGCGACTAAAGGCCATAAGGTGAATATCTGGTTTTCGGGAAACGCAACAGGTTCTGTCAAAGCGCATCAGAAACACCTGAAAGATTATTCAACAGGAGAAAAATACCTGACAGCGCTCCTTGCGAAAGGCGTAGAGATCTGCACATGCGAGGCGTGTACGGTTGCAAGGGGCATCCTGAAGACGGAAGGCATAGAAAAAATACAGTGGAATGCAATGCACTGGTATCTCGCAAAGATACATAAGTCGGACAGGGTTCTCCTGATAGGGGGTGAATAAGATGGGTGAAAATGTGAAGCTTGCTTTCATAGTGCAGAAACCGCAGTATAAGGGAGAAACTTCAAGGCTTGCAATAACTCATGCCATAGCATATCAGACCGTTGAAATATTGCTTGAAGACGGCGAGCTGGTAACGCCGACATTGTGTTTTATCGGCGAAGGCGTGCTCGGGCTTCAGAAGGGCCAGAATGCAATGGAATTATACGGCATAACAAGCACGGAATCCCATATTAAAAACACCCTTCTTGTTGACCTCGATGTGCTTATATGCAAGGAGGATCTGGTAAAATACGGAATCCCGGAAGATGCGCTTCCTGATGCAGAGGATATGGGAGCCGATAAAAAATTGCAGGTTGTTCCTTTTGCGCAGATACAGAAGGCGATGGAAGATGCAAAGCATGTGCTGTTCTTTTAACGAAATAAAAAAGGAGGTTAATACAAATGGGTGAACTAAGCGGCAAAACGCCTGATCAGACGCTCGATGTTCTTGGAAGGGTATGTCCCTATCCATTGGTCCTTACAAAGAAGGCAGTGGAAAAGTTGTCCAGCGGACAGATATTGAAGGTGCTCTGCGACGCTCCTGCGTCGGCAGAAGATTCTCTTCCGAAATGGGCCGAGAAACAGGGACACAAGTTCGAGTCGGTAAAATCCGGAGAAGAATCCTGGGAGCTTTATATCCAGAAGGGGTAACTCTCCGAAGATTTTTTTTAAAGAGGGAGGCATTTTTAAATGCCTCCCTTCTTTTATTTGGAAATCAGACCGCATAGCAGTATAATTTGCTTATGTACAAAAAGATTCTTACCGCAGTCAATGAACACCTCAATTCTGAAGTTACTGCAAGATATGCAACAAACCTCGCGCGTATTACCGGCTCCAAACTTTATATCTGTTTTGTTGCTGAGAAAGGACAGGCAGCGGAGAACATCAGCAGGGCTGAAGAGGCTACAAAAAGACTGTTTATCGAAGCGGAACAGAGCGGCTTAGATGTCGAAGCTGTAACTGAGACAGGTGATCCCGCAAGGAAGATCGGCGAGATCGTGAGACGCGAGAAGATAGACATTGTCTTTGCCTCAACAAGAAGAGAGGACATTCAAAAAAGATTCTATTCAGGCACTGTTGCAAGAAGCCTTTCGATCAACCTGCCGTGTTCTGTAGCATTGGTGAGAATAGCTCACACAGGTAGGATACATCCAAAAGAGATACTCGTCCCATTAAAGGCAAGGATAGACCATGTTGAAGAGAGGGCGTATTTTACCGCAAAGATTGCGCAGGCATTCGAATCCGAGGTCTTCCTTTTCCATGCGCCTGAACGGATATCAAAGTTTTTCCATGGGGAGATTCATCTAACGCCTCTTGAGTGGGAAGAAAAACTTCCCAGGGACATATCGGATTTCATGGGACATCTGCATAGATATGAGATTATGCATTCGGGCAGGTTTGTGCCCGGCAAGATCGGAAGGAGCATTACTATAGAGGCTTTCTCCAAAAGGCATGACCTGATAATAATGGGCGCAAGCGAGAGGGGTCTTTTGAGCAGGATCATAAGAGGGAATCCTGTTGAGGAAGTGCTGAGGAATACTCCATGCGACCTGATAATCCTGCAGCCAAGGCATTAACATTTATGTATAAGAAGACATGGCATATCATTTTCGCTCATTCTCGGTCGTTACATATATTATTTTTGTCATTCCGGCTTGTCCGGAATCTTTCAGAAGGATTGCCGACAAGCGGCAATGACAAGTCCGATAAATTTCTGGATTCCCGATCGTGTCGGGAATGACAGAACGAAGCAGCAATGAAAATTCATAATCTCACAAAAGAAGAAGTCTTTCGAACGCTTGTTACCTCTGAAAAAAACGGGCTTTCAGAGGCCGAAGCGAAAAGGCGTCTCTCCGAATTCGGATTCAATGAGATCAGGGAAGTAAGGAAAAAATCGCTTTTCCTGCGGTTCATCGGGCAGTTTATACACTTTCTTGCAATACTCCTCTGGATAGCAGCTTTCATGTCGTTCGTATCGGAATATCTTCATCCTGGCGAAGGCATGCTCGTCCTCGGCATTGCAATAGTAGCCGTTATATTTATCAATGCGGTGTTTACTTTTATCCAGGAATACCGGGCTGAAAAGGCCCTTGAAGAACTAAAGAAACTGCTCCCCTTCAAAGTAAAGATATTAAGGGACGGGAAAGAGAAAGAGGTTCATGCGAAAGAGGTCGTGCCCGGAGATATTATGCTTCTTGCAGAAGGTGACAAAATACCCGCAGACGCCAGAGTCTTGGAGGCGTCTGTGTTGAAAGTAAACAATGCTCCATTGACAGGCGAATCCGAATCCGCGCTGAGAAACCCGGAGGCTTATAAGGGCGAATTTATCGAAAGCCCGAATATCGCCTTTGCCGGCACGACTGTGGTAAGCGGTTCAGGAAAGGCAGTCGCTTTTTCAACCGGCATGCGGACAGAATTCGGACGCATTGCGCATCTTACGAGCGCGGTTGAGGCAGGCTTAAGTCCATTGCAGAAAGAGATTATAAAGGCAACCCGGCTTATAGCTGTGATAGCGGCAGCTATAGGCATATTTTTCTTTCTGCTCGGTTTTGTTATCGGGAGAAGTTTCTGGAATAACTTTATTTTCGCCATAGGGGTAATTGTGGCGCTTGTACCGGAAGGGATGCTTCCTACTGTTACCCTTGCCCTTGCAATCGGAAGCCAGAGGATGGCAAAAAGAAAAGCTCTCATCAAAACCCTCACCTCAGTTGAAACTCTCGGCTCTGTAACTGTGATATGCACAGACAAGACAGGCACACTCACTCAAAACAAAATGGAAGTTAAGGAAATATGGACTCCTGATAACAGTAAACTTGCATCACCCCCCCTGATGCAAACAGCCTATCTTTGTAATAACGCAAAATTCATAGACAATCAATACAAAGGAGATCCAACAGAAACAGCGCTCCTTAAATATGCACGCGAAGCAATAGGCGATATACCAGCAGAAAGAATATCCGAAATCCCTTTTGATTCCGAGCGAAAAAGGATGACTGTTGTCCAAAGGACAACCCCCAGCCCCCAATCCCTGGTCGCTCATACCAAAGGCGCTCTTGAAACGGTTTTGCCCTTATGCAGTCATGCTCTGATCAACGGGAAGGAAATGCCTGTTGATGAAGATATGAAAGAGAAAATAACGAATTTCAATCACTCCTTGATGGATAAGGGGCTGAGGGTTCTTTCGTTTGCATATAAAGAGGTCCCCCCCCCCTCATCCCCCCTCACTTTAAGGGGGGAAAGAGGGGAATTAGAAGACTCCGAACTTGAAACCGACATGGTCTTTATCGGCCTGATCGGTCTTGAAGACCCGCCGCGACCCGAAGTAAAGGATGCGATCAAAAAGTGCAATGATGCCGGGATAAAAATAATAATGATAACAGGCGATGGAAGCAGGACTGCTGTTGCAATCGCAAAAGAGATAGGCCTTGTTAAAGAAAATCCTGTTGTTATCGAAGGCAGCGAGTTCATCAGGATGAGAGATAATGAACTAAGGAAAAAACTTTCGGAAAAAGAAGTCATATTCGCACGTATGACTCCCAAATACAAAATGCGGGTCGTATCGATATTAAAGGAAGAAGGCGAGGTCGTTGCTGTTACAGGAGACGGCGTGAACGATGCGCCTGCATTAAAAAAAGCCGATATAGGAATCGCTATGGGAATAACAGGAACCGATGTAGCAAAAGAGGCATCTGATATGATCCTGCTTGATGACAATTTCGCAACAATTGTGAATGCTGTTGAAGAAGGGAGAGCGGTTTATGAGAATGTAAGAAAATTCATCACATATTTTTTTACATCTAACGTGGCGGAACTCGTTCCCTATATAGTTTATGTGCTTTTCAAAGTTCCCCTGCCACTGACCATAATACAGATACTCGCGGTCGACCTCGGCACAGACATGCTTCCCGGACTTGCCCTTGGAGCTGAAAAACCGACAAAGGAAATAATGAGACAGCCGCCGAGAGACAGGAAAGACAGGCTTCTCAATCTTAAAGTTCTTGGCCTCGCGTTTTTGTTCCTCGGGCCTATTGAGGCAGCAGCGGGATTATTCGGATATTTTTATGTTATGAAAAGCGGCGGCTGGCAAGTGGGCGAGATGCTGACAATTCATAATGCGCTCTATATTCAGGCAACAACAGCTTGTCTCACTGGAATAGTGATCGCTCAGATAGCAAATGTATTTGCATGCCGATCATTCAGGGAGTCGGTATTCAGCATCGGTTTTTTTTCGAACAAGTTGATATTCGCGGGCATTGCATTTGAAATCATCTTACAGCTATTCATTGTTTATCATCCATGGGGGAATAAGATATTCTCCACCTCGCCCATTACAACAGGCGTTTGGCTTGCATTAATCCCCTTTGCGTTTATTCTATTTTTCGCAGAGGAGACAAGGAAGTTTATTGTTAGAAAGAAGGCGCCCTCAGCATTGCTTTTTCCCTCTAAAATCCC
>SCSY01000301.1 GCA_004298625.1 Nitrospirota bacterium
CCACAAGCGGAGGGTTCGTGCCGAGCGACATAAAGGAAAAAGACATAAAGAAAAAATAGGTACGACTATTAAAACAAAAATAAAACAGCGTACAACAACTCAATCGAGGCGAGCGGGAATAACCTCGGCACTTTTCTGGAAAGGCAGCTTCCCCGCCGCCTCATTTCGAGCGTTGGAAAAGGTTTTCTGATCGCTAAGGGGTTGAAAACATGCAACTCGCAGTAACCATCGCGCTCTCGGTTCTATACGTCAGCCTCTCGCTGTTGCTCGGAGGCGTGTCTCCGCGGAATGGATTTCCATTGTGGTTCTTCGGACCGTTAGGAATCACTCTCGCAGGAGGATTTATCTCCGAACGGATCTCAACCTTCCTGCCAATCCCGTGGGAACGTGGGCAGAGGCATGAATCCCCGCCTCGGGGCGTCCATCTATCATGGAGGGCCGCTTTCCGTATTCCAGCTTACCTGCCTCTGTATCTCATCCCCTACTACATCATTTTGATCTTGCGGCTGCATTTTGACATCGGCTTCATGTTCTATATTGTTGCACTGACAGTCGTCGTGTTCGCACTTGCCTACTTGGTAAAGAAACGCATACGGGAGACAAGACTGCTTAAGAGGGGCTTGATAGCGATAGGCGCTGTGGAGAGCCGAAGAGATACCGGGGACGGGCTGCCGGCCAGAATCTACTATTCTTTTATCACCCTGAATGGAATATCTGTCCAGGGCCGTGCGTGGGATCTCGACTACAGCATCCAGGAAGGCTCAAGCGTTCCCATTTATTACGATGCCAATAATCCCGAAGATCACATCCCCGCCACTGCCTCCTGGTTCGAGGCCGATTGACATTTTGCTGCGGGCATAAATATGAGTGTTTGACCTTCTGGACATAAAACATTTAAAATTAAAAACTGTAACAACAGCCGGTGTGGTGGAACTGGCAGACGCGCCGGACTCAAAATCCGGTCTGGGCAACCAGGTGGGAGTTCGATTCTCCCCACCGGCACCATATTTTTATTATTTAAGATTGTAAGCTCTGCGGCACTCTTCCTTGCTGTCGCGGAAACGCTGGTCAAGAACAAGAACAGTACTTGAAGGAAGGGGGCATTTAGGCTCAAATCCTTTTTTACTGCAGTGGCCATCCCATTCCTGTTGATACCTGTCTGATGAATCCTTAAGGCAGGCATTTAAAGCCTCTACTCTTTTTTGTTCATTTTCTTTTATCTGTGTAAGGTTCTCCTTTATTTTCCAGTCCGCTTGTTCTTTTTCCTTTTCTCTCAAATACTGTTCTTTTTCATTTTTTCTTTTTGCGATTTCTTCAGGGCTTTCCTGGATATAGCCTTCGTTTTCACCTGAAATTGAAATAACAGAGTCTTTTGGAATACAAAATTTGCCGACAGGACTTAATGTGCAATAATCTCTTTCTTCTGTCGTATAATTTTTCCATTTTAAAACTTTTCCGTCTTTAGTTTTAACCAATACAGCGGCATCAACTAATGAAACTGAAAAAACAAAAAAAGCAAGGGCTATCGCTATCGGTCTCATCCACTGACCTCCAAAATTTCATTTTTGTATTCCAGAATATAGCACTTGTCTTAATCTAAAGCAACACTTTTTTATCATGTAATATGCCGGGCAAATTGACAAAATACGTCTATTCTCATATGCTTTTATTAAGATAAGATTTAAAGCTGAGGGGCTTGCTATGCGAGAATTTAAAACCAAAGCAGAATATGAAAAATGGAAAGAGCAGAAGACAGAGGAGGCTCGCAAGCTTAAAAATAATGCCCCTGCGCAAATGGAAAAATCCGAACAGCAATCGGAGATTAAATCCATAGACAGCACATCAGCGAATGCCTCCGGAAAAAATATACGCAATAAAATAGCATTGATAGTTTTACTTGCCGCGGTTGGCCTTGTTATCTTTTTCTTTGCGGCGCCCAAAAATTATAAAGCAGGTAACGACATTATTACGCAAAAAGAGGAGTCCCTTC
>SCSY01000302.1 GCA_004298625.1 Nitrospirota bacterium
AAATAGGCCGGCATACGACCCTAACGGAGCAATTTACGCAAAAGACCACGAAAAGCGGAACAGGGCGATAACGGATTGTTATGAGCCGGGCTCAACGTTTAAAATAATAGTAGGCGCTGCCGCTATCGAAGAAGGCATCGTCAACCTCGATACAAAATTCGACTGCGGCAACGGAGCCATCTCCGTAGGTAATGCCGTTATACACGACGCCCATAAACACGGCGTGCTCACGTTCAGGGAGATAATACAGAAGTCATCGAATGTAGGCACTATTCAGGTAGGCATGAACCTCGGTAAAGAGAGAGTGTACAAATACGCAAAGCTCTTCGGTTTCGGAGAAAAAACAGGAATAGACCTTCCTGGCGAGATATCAGGGTGGATACGATCCCCGGAAAAATGGTCGGGGGTATCCATCGGCACGGTCTCGATAGGGCAGGAGGTTGCGGTTACTCCCTTGCAGGTACTGAGGGCCTACTCGGCCATAGCAAACGGGGGCATCCTTGTCAAACCTCATGTTGTATCGGAGATAAGGTCTCCTGATGGGACACTTGTATATTCGTTTAGCCCGGCAGGGAACAAGGCATCTATCTCCAAAAAGACAGCGGATATATTTAAAGGCATTCTGAAAACCGTTACAGAGGAAGGCGGAACAGGAAAAAGCGCCTCGGTTGAAGGCAATCAGGTTGCAGGCAAGACAGGCACTGCACAGGTTATAGACCCGAAGACAAAAAAATATTCGAGGGAGAAATATGTAAGTTCATTTGTGGGGTTTGTTCCGGCGGATAATCCCATGATAGCCATGATTGTGGTTGTTTATGAGCCGAGGGGGCAGATTTACGGCGGTGTTGTTGCAGCCCCTGTTTTTAAGGAAATAGCAAAACAATCTCTCTCGTATCTTAATGTGCCGAGAGAGGATACAGAAGGAAAAAATGTCCTGGTTGTTGAGAGGAGATAGTAAGGATATGGGCAAATGACATTAAAGACGCTTATAAACGGCATGGAGATTAATGAGATAAAGGGCAATCCCGATATCGAAATATCGGGTATTGCCTATGACTCAAGAAAGGTTAAGCAGGGAGATGTTTTCATCGCCATGAAAGGTGAAAAAGTTGACGGTCATGGTTTTATCGGCGATGCGATTAAACGGGGCGCAGCAGCAGTAGTGTACGAAAGGCTAATCAGCGACGAGCTGAAAGCTGACAGCAATAAGCCGATAGCTATTAAAGTCAATGACAGCAGAAAGGCTCTTGCGTATATCTCCAATAATTTTTACGGAAGGCCTTCGGAAGAACTGGCAATAATCGGTGTTACAGGCACGAACGGAAAAACAACGACCACCTACCTCTTGAAATCAATATTGCAGGCATGGGGGAAAGAGGTCGGCCTCATAGGCACGATCAGTTACATAGTGAAGGATAAACACTATGACGCGCCCCATACCACGCCGGAAGCCCTTGAATTTCAGGCTATGCTGAGTGAGATGCATTCAGCAGGATGCAGCCATGTTGTAGCTGAGGTGTCATCACATGCCCTTGCGCAGCGGCGCGTTGATTATACTAATTTCGATGTTGCCGTTTTCACAAACCTTACGAGAGACCACCTCGACTACCATCATACGATGGATGATTATTTCAGGGCCAAAGAAAGATTATTCAAAGAGCTCCTCTCAAAAGAGGGAACTTCAGTAATAAATTATGACGACATCTGGGGAAGAAAATTAATCGGGGAGGTCATCGGGAAGGTCCTTACTTATGGGCTTGAAACAGGCGCAGATATG
>SCSY01000303.1 GCA_004298625.1 Nitrospirota bacterium
CTGTCTGCTTCGAGCAGTTCATAGAGCCTGTTCTCAGGAAACTGACAGGCATTTCAGAAAATAAATTCAGAAGCAGAAAACCCTCTGTGACTGCAAAGATGGCAAAGAACGTCGCCTCAACCTCAGGGAGGGAAGACCATATAAGGGTTGCGCTTGAAGAGCGCGGCGGTGAAATCTGGGCTAATCCGATTCTGGGAAAATCAGGACTTATAACGACGCTTGTTAAGGCTGACGGGCTTGTTGTTATCCCTCTTAGAAAATTGGGGATAGAACAGGGAGAGGTAGTTGAGGTAAGGTTGTTTTAAATCAGGCAATTCGGCCTATTGACTTAACATCAACTTGGTTGTATCATAAGCAATGACATTTCTTGTTAATTATTGGCGGAATCCGGCAGGGAAAGCGCCTGTTGAGAAATACATTGATGAGATAATCAATAAAGAAGAAAGAGCAGAACTACTCTCTGCATTGAAAGGGATTCAAGAATATGGCAAGGATACAGTTGGCGTTGAATTCAGGCGGATAGAGGGCAAGTTATGGGAGCTAAAGATTAGAACACACGGCAATCAGCACAGGATATTTTATGTTGTGCTTAAGGGCAATGAGATGATTCTTCTTCATGCCTATTTAAAGAAGACACCTAAAGCGCCTATAAGGGAGATAGAGACTGCAAAACAAAGGATGAAACAATTAATGGAGGTTAGACAATGAGAAGCGACCTTGATAAACATATCGAGAGACACTTGAAAGACAAGGAGTTCAGGATTTATTTTGACCGGGCCGAGGCCAAAAGGAAGATTGCACAGGAGATAGCATCTTTAAGAAAGGCATCCCATATCACACAGGCACAGTTGGCAAAAGAGATTCAGACAAGCCAGCAGGCTATCTCAAGGCTTGAAAGCCCCAATGACAAGCGTATGCCATCCCTTGAATTCCTTGACAGGATTGCAAAGGTCTTCAACAGACGGCTTGTGATTTCGTTGCAGAGGTAAAATAGGATAGGGCAAAGTTTGGTTTTATTTGAATGTCTTGAACGAAAAACCAACCGCACAATTAACGGCACAATCTGCGTAATGAGATTGACAATCAGTGATAGAAAAATGTTATTTTATAAGTTCTTGAAGGCTCGTAGCTCAGGGGGAGAGCGCTTCCTTGACACGGAAGAGGTCGGCGGTTCGATACCGCCCGGGCCTACCATATATTTTTGGAGGAAGAAAAATTAAATTACGATTTGCGGATAACAGCGAAAAAGAGATTGCTGATCTGTCGGAGATAAAAAAAGAATTCAGGAAGAGCGGGGCTTTAGCATTCAGGCTTGATTCAGATTTAAGAGACCTGGATTCTGTAAAAGATATTTCATCCGAAGCCACGATTGATGTCATCGCATTTGATTCAGCCGAAGGCAAAGAAATTTACCGCCACAGCGCGTCTCATGTAATGGCCCATGCCGTTAAAGAGCTTTTCCCTGAGGCAAAATTTGCGATAGGCCCGGCAATAGAAGATGGATTTTATTACGACTTCGATATAGACAGGCCGTTCACTCCGGAAGACCTCGATGCAATAGAAAAGAAGATG
>SCSY01000409.1 GCA_004298625.1 Nitrospirota bacterium
CTTGGCGCGGCGCGATCTCACCGTCAACGCCATCGCCAAGGATAGTGATGGGCAACTGACCGATCCCTACGGCGGCTTGGCCGACCTGAAGGCCGGCATTCTGCGCCACGTCAGCCCGGCCTTCGTCGAAGACCCGGTGCGGATACTGCGCGTGGCGCGTTTCGCCGCCCGCTTCGGTTTTCGCATCGCCGACGAAACGCTGGCGCTGATGCGCAACATGGTGGAAAACGGCGAAATCAATGCGCTGGTGCCGGAGCGGGCTTGGCAGGAATTGGCGCGCGGCCTGATGGAACAAACCCCGTCGCGCATGTTGCTGGCCTTGCGTGAATGCGGCGCGCTGGCGCGCATCCTGCCCGAAGTGGAACGGCTGTTCGGCGTGCCCCAGCCGCAGCGCTGGCACCCCGAAATAGATTGCGGCATCCACACCCTGCTGGGGCTGGACTATGCGGCAATGCAAGGCTACGCGCTGCCGGTGCGCTTCAGCGTGCTGCTGCACGATCTCGGCAAGGGAACCACGCCCAAGGAAGAATGGCCGCGCCACATCGCTCACGAACTGCGCAGCGCCACGCTGGTCAAGCCGCTGTGCGGTCGCCTGCGCGCTCCCAAAGACTGCCGCGAACTGGCGCTGGTGGTCGCGCGCTTTCACTGCCTGCCGCACCGCGCCTACGAACTGCGCCCCGAGACCCTTCTGAAACTGCTGCTCGACACCGACGCGCTACGCCAACCGCAACGCTTCGAGCAGTTCCTGCAAGCCTGCACCGCCGACTACTGCGGCCGCACCGGCTACGAAAACCGGTTGTTCCATCATGCCGACTATCTACGCGCGGCATTGAACGCCGCCGCCGGAATCGATGCGGGCGCAGTGGCGCGCCAAGCCGGCGACAACCCCCTGACGATACGCGACAAGGTGCAGGAAGCGCGCCTGGAAGCATTAATCCGTTGGCATGCCGGCGCGCTTCGGCCAAATTCGTAGCCTCGTCGGCCAACGAGCTTGTTAACTTGACACGCTCGCTGGCCAAGCCTAGCATGGACCGTATCCTGCATCAGTTATGCCTTGCGCGGTGGAAATTGTCCGAATTGGATTGTTCCCAGCGGGGGGCGATCCAACCGGACAATTTCCACCGCGCAAGGCATATTGGAGTTTCCATGCAAGTATTATCGATAGGCGAGCTGAAAAGTCATTTTTCCGCCGTGTTGGCGCAAGTGAAAAATGGCGAAACCGTCGTGGTCAGCTACGGCAGGAACAAGGAGAAAGTGGCCGCTATCGTGCCATATTCGCAAGTGATGCCGG
>SCSY01000351.1 GCA_004298625.1 Nitrospirota bacterium
TGTCGCTATCTCTGGGGCAGGCGATCATCGCCGGCGGCGGCTGGAATCTCAACGCCGTTGCCGACGCTTATGCCGCCTGGCTCAAATCCAAGCCGGTGGATGTCGGCGCCACCTGCCGCCGTGGCATCCGTCGCTACATGCTGCAAGGCACGCTGGAAACCCCGCTGTCCGACGCCGACGGCGGCAATGGCGCTGCGATGCGCAACCTCCCGGTCGCGCTATACACCCTGGGCGACGACCCGGCTTTCGAAAAATGCACGCTGGAGCAGGCGCACATCACCCACAACCACGCGTTTTCCGATGCCGGCACGCTGGTGTTGGGGCGCATGGTGCAAACCTTGCTCAATGGCGGCGGCGTGAAGGAATGCCGCCCCCATGCCAATCGCCTGGTCGAAACCCATCGCCAGTTCAAATTCGACCCCTACCCGAAGCGCGCCTCGGGCTATATCGTGGACACCGTGCAAACCGTGCTGTACCACTTTTTTTTCACCGACAACTTCGAGGACTGCCTGGTCGAAACCGTCAATCGCGGCGAGGACGCCGACACCACCGGCGCGCTGGCCGGCATGTTGGCGGGCGCGCTATACGGCGCGCAGGCCATCCCGAAACGCTGGCTGGACAAGCTGAATCCCGAAATTGCCCGGAAAATACACAAGCAAACTGCGGCATTGCTGGCGCTTGCACCGATTGCGCAACACAGAATTTAAACTCAGGAGAAACCCCATGCCCAAACCCAAAAAACACGTTTTCGTCTGCACCCAGAACCGCCAGCCCGGCCATCCGCGCGGCTCTTGCCAGCAGAACAACTGCAGCGCAGTCGTCGACGAATTCATGCTGGAATTCCAGAGCCGCGACCTACACGTCAATTACGCGCTAACCTTCACCGGCTGCATCGGCCCGTGCGGCAGCGGCCCCAGCGTGCTGGTCTACCCCGAGGGCGTCATGTACGGCAAGGTGACGCGCCAGGACGTGAAAGCCATCATCGACGAACACCTGCTCGGCGACCAGCCGGTGGAAAGACTGAAGGTGCCTGCCGATATTTGGTGACGAATACTTGTAACTTATCGGCCAAGTCTTTACATTATTTGCGAAGAATGTGCCGTAGATCAAGCACTGGCGCGGCTCTTTGGTAGGATGGATAAGCGGCAGCGCATCCACCTGAACATTCCGGGACACCGTTCGGTGGATGCGCTTCGCTTATTCACCCTCCACCCTGTTTGGTTCCGGCTTGTCCGGCTTAGGTTTATGCTTTCTCCGCGCCTGAAGCGTCTTTGCGGTAAATATTTGTAACTACTCAGGAGGTGGTTGCATGCCACCACACCAGTCCCTTCCCCCTGGCAGGGGGAAGGTTAGGATGGGGGTCGAAAGGTGGAAATGTCGAAA
>SCSY01000410.1 GCA_004298625.1 Nitrospirota bacterium
GTGGGCGGACGTGCTGCACGCCGTGCCGGGGAGCCGTATCGTCGTGAAGCATTTCGCCACATCCTACCCCTTGGCGCGCGAACGGATTTTGCAGGCATTCGCTGCCTGCGGCATAGGGTCCGAGCGGGTGGAATTGCTGTCCGCCCACCCGGACATCAACGGCCACCTTGATTTGTACCGCGAAATCGACATTGCGCTGGACTCGTTTCCCTACAACGGCACCACCACAACCTGCGAGGCAATCTGGATGGGCGTTCCCGTCATCACCCGCGCCGGTGAAAAACATGCCGCGCGGGTAGGCGCCACGCTGCTTACCAGCCTGGGTTTTAGTACTTGGATCGCGGCCAGCGATGAAGAATTTGTCCGCGCGGCGGTGAAGCTGTCCGGCGACCTCGAAGAGTTGCAGGCATTGCGGCTATCGCTACGCGAACATATGCAGGCGTCCCCCTTGCTCGATGGCGCCAAGTTCACGTCAGGGCTGGAAAAAATGTTGCGGAAAATCTGGCGGGACTGGTGCGGGAATGGCTGAGCAAACTACTTCCACGCCTCGACGTTGAGGCTGATGGGTACGCCTTTAACGGTAAAATCGCTGGTGTCGTTGAACAGGCCGAATGACTCGACCCGCCTCATGCGGGAAAACCCGGTTGTTTGCAGCAAATCAACCAGAAACTCCATGTTCAGCCCGACGTAGTGAAAATCGTTGGCGTCGATCTGGCCGCCGTAGATGATGCGCATGACATCGAAGCGTTCGTCCAATGACAGATTCTTGTCGAGAAACAAACGGCACAGCACGTCCATATCCGGCACAGCAATCATCAGCCGACCGCCGTTCTTCAGCGCGCGCCGCAATCCGAGCAGCGTAGCGACCATGCTGGCCTGCGGAATATGCTCAAGCACATGGCTGGCATAAATATCCCCAACGCTGCCGTCGGGAAACTGGCTCAAATCGGTAATGTTGCCGACAAAATCCACTTCCGGCCTGGCCTGGATGTCGAGAATTTTCCAGCCGTCCTTCTGCTGTCGTCCGCCGATATGTAGGCGCAAGGCGTCTTCCTGATCCCGCTTAAGTTTTGTGCTTTTGAACAAGTCCAATAATTTCA
>SCSY01000029.1 GCA_004298625.1 Nitrospirota bacterium
AAAGCCCTTGTCAAGGTTTTTACACCTGTGTTATCCTTTAAAGGTTTGAAAGGCTATAGAATTCTGGAGGAAAGATGAAGGTTCTGGTAAGCGACAAGATCTCGGACAAAGGCGTCGAGATACTTAAAAAGGCAGGTTTGACGGTTGATGTGAAAACAGGAATGAAGCCGGAGGAGCTCAAGGCTTGTATCGGCGAATATCACGGACTTGTAATAAGGAGCGCCACAAAGGTTACGGCAGATATTATAGAGTCTGCAAAAAACCTTAAGGTCATAGGCCGGGCAGGTTCGGGTCTCGATAATGTGGATAAGGCGGCTGCATCAAAAAAAGGCATAGTTGTGATGAATACTCCCGGAGGCAATACCATCACAACGGCAGAGCATACCATTGCCATGTTGTTTGCGCTTGCAAGGCTGATCCCGCAGGCGACTGCCTCCATGAAGGCAGGGCAATGGGAAAAGAAGAAATTTATGGGAGTGGAGCTTTTTAACAAGACCCTCGGCATTGTAGGTCTTGGAAATATAGGCAATCAAGTTGCAAAAAAAGCGCAGGGACTCGAGATGATGGTCATAGCCTATGACCCGTTTTTAAGCGAAGACAGGGCAAAGACGCTTGGGATCGAGAAGGTTGAACTCCCGGAGCTTTTCAGCAGGGCTGATTTTATCACAATACATACCCCGATGACCCCTGAGACAAAAAACCTGATTAATGCGGATACTATCGCAAAGATGAAGGACGGCGTCAGGATTATCAATTGCGCGAGGGGCGGGATAGTTAATGAAAAAGATTTATATGAAGCATTAAAGAGCGGCAAGGTTGCTGGAGCAGGGCTGGATGTCTTTGAGAAAGAACCCGCAGGGCCTGACAATCCCTTGCTCGGCCTTGACAATGTTATATGCACGCCTCATCTGGGCGCAGCTACGGAAGAGGCGCAGGAGAATGTTGCAATTGCAGTTGCAGAGCAGATAGCAGACTACCTTGTGCGCGGAACGATCAGAAATGCCGTAAACTTTCCTTCGATACCTGCAGACCAGGTGGCAAGGCTGCAGCCATATCTCAGCCTTGCGGAAAAGCTCGGAAGTTTTGCAGCCCAGATTTTTGAGGGGGGCATCACAGGCGTAACAATAGAATATCTGGGTGAGGCATCTGAACTTAACACTGCGCCGGTTACTATTGCGGCACTGAAAGGGCTGCTGACGCCTATACTTGAAGAGACGGTTAATTTTGTTAATGCTCCTTTTATTGCCAAGGAACGCGGGATAGAAGTCAAGGAAACGAGGAGCGATGACGCCGGCGATTATCAGAGCATGCTTGCGTTGAGGATAAAGACAAAAGAAAAGGAGAGATACTTTGCAGGGACCCTTTTCAGCAAAAAAGACCCCAGGGTTGTCCGGATCGACAACTTTGCTGTAGAGATAGTGCCGGAAGGAATAATGCTCCTTATCTACAACAATGATAAACCGGGCGTGATCGGGAATCTCGGTTCATTCTTCGGTAAAAATAACATAAACATAGCCCGGATGCATTTTGGAAGGGAAAGCGCCGGAGGCATTGCAATATCCGTTATGAGCATTGACAGCCCTGTATCGCCTGCCAATCTCGAAGAGATAAAAAAGATGCCGAATGTGCTTTCAGCCAGGCTGCTGAGTCTTTAATGCAAATAATTATGCGGGCTGATCATAAAAATGAGGTAAGAAAATGGCGGTTATAGTTATTGTGGGCGCCCAATGGGGCGATGAGGGCAAGGGAAAGATTGTTGACGTACTCACGGAAAAAGCCGATGCCGTGGCAAGGTATCAGGGAGGCCACAACGCAGGCCACACTGTTGTAATAAACAATGAAAAATTTGTGCTGCATATTATTCCATCCGGGATCCTCCATAAAGGCAAGGTATGCATAATCGGCAACGGAGTTGTTGTGGACCCTGCAGCTCTGATCGAAGAAATAGACGGTTTAAAGAAAAGGGGCATCGCCGTCGGAAAAAATCTTTTGTTAAGCAGAAACGCCCATCTCATAATGCCGTATCATGCTGCAATCGAAAGGGAACAGGAAAGGCTTAAGGGCTCAAAAAAGATCGGCACAACAGGCCGGGGTATCGGCCCGGCTTATGTTGATAAAATAGCAAGGACAGGCCTGAGGGCAGGAGACCTTCTTTACCCTGAGATATTCAGGGAAAAGCTGAAGGTCAATCTCTCCAATGTAAATAATATTCTTAAGACCCTTTATAATGCCGGAGAATTTGATCCGGAGAGTATTTATAAAGAATATATGGGGTATGCGGACAGGCTTTCAGGGCATATTGCCGATACGGACGTAATCCTGAACAAGATGATTGCCGAAAATAAGAATATGGTGCTTGAAGGGGCGCAGGGCACTTTGCTCGACATTGACCACGGCACATATCCTTATGTTACATCCTCAAGCGCAAGCGCCGGCGGCGCATGCACGGGACTCGGCATCGGACCCACAAAGATTGACAAAGTTATAGGCATTGTCAAGGCATATACAACAAGAGTCGGGGAAGGCCCCTTCCCGACGGAGATAAAAGATTCCCTCGGAGAAAAAATCAGGGAAAAAGGCGGCGAATACGGCGCAACCACAGGCAGGCCGAGGAGATGCGGATGGCTCGATATGGTGGCGCTGAAATATTCCATAAGGGTGAACGGATTTACCGGGCTTATAATAACAAAACTTGATATCCTCGACGGTCTCGAAAAGATAAAGATATGCACTTCATATAAATGCGACGGCATACTCCATGAAGAATTTCCAAAAGAACTTAGCGTGCTTGAAAGATGCGAGCCTGTTTATGAAGAAGTCGCGGGCTGGAAGGAAGATACGAGCGGCATAAAGGATTTTGAAAAACTTCCGGAGGCAGCCCGTGAGTATATCAGAAAGATAGAGAGCATGCTCGACACCAGGATTCAGATTATTTCTTCAGGCCGGAAGAGGGACGAACTCATTATGCTGCAAGAGCCGTTCTGATGTCAAAAAGGCAGCACAATCGCCACACAAAAAGACTTGAAACAGTATTCACGGCAGGCACAATGACTCAGAGAGGAATAACGAGCGATATTTCCGAAGGCGGCATATTTATAAGGACCAGGTATGCCTTGGTGCCGGGAACCGTCCTTAATATGGAAATCCATCTGCCCGGGGGAGGAATATCAAGGCTGAAAGGCAGGGTGAAAAGATCAGTAAGGACTCCAATCGCGACCTTTAAAAACGGCATGGGAGTTGAACTCACAGAAAAGGACGCTGAATTTATAAAGTTGGTCAAGGCAATCAAGAGCGGTGAAAACAGCGAGACTGCGCCTGAGGCCGGCAAAGGTCATGAGCCTCAGCCGACACACCTCATAATAGCCTGTTCTAATTGCAGGGCCAAAAACAAAATTGCAAGAGAAAAACTTTCGCTTAACCCAAGGTGCGGCAAGTGCGGGACATCATTAAGAGCAGAGGATATAGTTTAGCCTCAGGGATCTTAAATTCAATATTTCCTTCAACATGTCCCTTATGCAGGCAGCGCTCCGATAGTTACTCTCATTCCCCGATCTGCAAAAGCTGCTGGGAGGGAATTGAACAATATTCAGGACCTTCGTGCAGAATATGCGCAACTCCCCTTATATCGGAATATGCGACTGTATGCAAGGAATGCATGAAAGACGAACCTCCATTTTCTCTGGTTTTGAACTACGGGATTTACTCAGGCGCTTTGGCAGAGGCAATCCATCAGATGAAATTCTATGGCATAAGAAGGCTTGCAGGACCCTTGGGGAAACTGCTTTTAAGTCTTGAGATACCGGAATGCAACGCCATGGTTCCTGTTCCTCTGACTAAAAAAGGACTGAGGGAAAGAGGGTTTAATCAGACGCTCCTTGTGTCAAGGCTGCTTTCAAAAGAATTAAAAATTCCTCTTTATATTGATATGCTCTTCAAAAGAAAAGACACGCCCCCGCAGATCGGACTCAATGCAAAAGAGCGCATGAAAAATATTAAGGCAGCATTCGAGGTCAATGGAAAGATAAACAACCTGAAGCTTCTATTGTTTGATGATGTGATGACAACAGGCGCGACGGTAAGGGAGTGCTCAAAGACATTAATCAAGGCCGGCGCAAAAGAGGTGATCGTGATTACACTTGCGCGGTCGAGCATGGTGTGAAGCTGCTTCATTTTATGTGCTATAATCTGCGAAATGTCTGATAAGGATATTTTCAGGGAAAAACTCCAAAGCTTAATCTCAAAGTTCGAAAAGGACAAGGCCCACTATCTATTCACCCTCAGCCGAACGCGAAAAAATCGGAAGGGAGATTACGATTACTGATGAAAGAATAAATGATATTGTTTATGGGTTGTATGGAATAACGGAGGAGGAGAGGAAGATAATCGGAGGAAAAGCATAACTTTATTCTTGGCGAACATGTCCATAGAACAGCAGATAGAAAAGCTTATAGGAGAAGAAAGGTATGAAGAAGCTCTGTCTTTATGCGAGACAGTTAACGACACATATCAAAAATCGCATGTAATAAGAGTGCAAAATGCACGAGCGTTACACGAACTATATCGCTACGAGGAAGCCCTTGAAATAATTAAGACTCTCGACCCATCCGAGGAATCTCTCATTACAGAAGCGGCTATTATTATTGATTGGGTATCTGATTTTTATTACAAGAATTGTGACGCTCCTCCATACGAAATCCCTGTATTCATAAATAAAGCAATTAATATATGTGACAGATTAATAGCGGGGAACACTCCTTATAAGCTTGATGCCATGTATTATAAGGCCAATGCACTTTCCGCTATTTCTGAAAAGACCGCGTATAGACTACTTCTTCACGAGGTTATTGACAGCTCTCCATCCGATATCCACCATCTTTTAGCGAGAACGACAATAAACCTCGGAAACAGTTATATAGAAGAGGGACGATATGTAGAAGCAATCGAACTTTATGAAAAAGCTGTCAGGCGAATGCCAGATTTTTCTATGGGATGGAGTGGCTTTGGTACGGGGTTGTCACATGCTTTTTACTATTCAGGCAGGGAAGAATCCTGCTTGTTGCACATGGCTCTTTTCTGCTTTTATCGAGCGGAAGAACTTGTTGATAGACGAAAAATTAGATATGCAAAAGCTGCTGAGAACGGTTTAAAATATGTGTTGGGAGGATATAAGGAAAAACCAAAAAAGGAAGATATCACCGAATGGAATCCAATTGCAGAGAAGGGAAAGTGTGCAACAAAAGAAAATGCTGCCTTTGAAGAGTTTTTTTACAGCATTGCATTAAACGAGACCTTATTTCTTAATTTATGCCTTGGTTGCAGAAAAGACGATAGCTACTTACTTGATAAATTCCT
>SCSY01000304.1 GCA_004298625.1 Nitrospirota bacterium
CATCGCTGCAGTAAAGAGTTTCGTTTTAACTTCTTGCCGACCACCTTTGGTACTGCGGTATCCTCGTAATGTACCACATTTTTCTGGTGGCTCTCGATGGTTTCTCGGCGCTACAGTTGGAGTTATGATAAGCGACTCCGGTGGAATTTATCCCTATATAGGGCCGGGCGTTGTAACCCGTGGCGGCGGTGTTGCTTTAACTCAGTCCACTTCTGACCCATCACACGGCTGGAATGTTGGCTTACAGGGACAATCTGGTGCAGCCTATCAATTAGGGTATTCGTTTAGTGATGATGCTTTATTTTTTGAAATGGGCGGGGGCGTTCCTGGAGGAGGGTCATTAACCGGATATTATGTATTTGGGCCATTTGGGGAATCACTTCTTAAACCATTGTTTGATAAATTTAAACCAAGAACACCCATTCAGCCCGCTAAATGTCATTAAATTTAGAATAAAATGAAAGAAAAGGCAATTGGCATATTCATTCTGTTGATTGGATGCTTAATAGTAATTTTTCATAAATCTTTAGCCAAGCGCGTTATAGAAGATCAAAGTAATGTTTGGGGATTCCATTATGATAATAGGGATTTCAAAATTTCCGGGATAATTTTGTTAATTGTAGGTATTGGTTTTATTATCGGTGGTCTTTTGTCTTTTTTTCAGATAATTCGATTCAAATGATAATCCTATCCCTTCCTCACCCTCTCGACAAAGGCCTTGACATCAATGATCTTTACGCCGTGGAAGTGCTTGAGGTTTCTCAGGTGCGGGTCTCTTGAGACGATGTAATCGGCGTTTGCTTCCATTGCGCAGGATAAGAACATATCGTCTGATGGATCTTCAGCAATCTTCTGCATGCTGTAGCTGCCTCTCGTAATCAAAGACTTCTCCATGACCATGCCAATAAAATCATCAATATCTTCTTTCGACGGCTTGAACTGTTTCAGGATGCGGGGATAATGGATTATCCGGTAAAGCTCGGCCATAATCTCCTTTGACGTAACCAGAGTAAAGGCCCCATCAGCGATCATATTCCTGAGTTCTTTAGCCAGTCCTGCTTTTGGAAATGCCACACTGAGCATTACACTGGTATCGATAACAGCCTTAATTATGGGCATGAGCCTTTGATCTGACCGCTGTTACAGCCTCGTCTATTACCTTATCGATCTCATCCTGTGAATAATCCTTAGCGCCTTTTGCAAGCCTGTCCGTGATCTCCCTGAATCTCTGAGACCATGACTTCTCAGGTTTCGGCCTCATCATCTTATTAACCTGATGTTTCACAATAACCCCCTCAAGGATTTTTTTAACCGCCTCTCTTTCATCCTCATCCAGAGAAGATACCATCTCGAACTGCTCCAGAAGCTCCCTGTCCATGAGCTTGCTTGCTGCGATCCCTGTAGCCTTATCAAAGACCAATTCATCAATGGAAACACCGAGTGCCTTAGCAAGTCTTGTTACAACATCCAGCGTAGGAGACGAATTATCCGCCTCATAACGTCTTATCTGAGAGATAGCCACGCCGCTTTTTTTAACAAGGTCTTCCTGCGTTAGCCCTTTTTCTTTTCTGAACCGTGACAGATTCTTTCCAAATGCCATAGAAGACACCTCCTTGACTGTTTTGCTACTGCATTTTAACACGGGTTTTTCAGAAGCCCCGGTTAAGGAGGTTAATAGCCTATAAATTTTGCTTGACATATAGATACCTAAAATGATATTAATAATACCTAATAAAGTATATAGTGGCTTTAAAGGTTAAGTCAACCATTTTCCTCTTGACAGGTTTTTTGAAAGGAGGGCAGATTGAAAATATCAAAGACAGAGATAGAGACGGTTAAGAGAACTCACGATCTCAAAGCAGTCATCGAGTCTTACGGCGTAAATCTTAAGAAGAAAGGCAGTAACTTCGTCGGCCTCTGTCCCTTCCACAAAG
>SCSY01000305.1 GCA_004298625.1 Nitrospirota bacterium
CTTCTTATGTTCTTGGTGGAAGGGCCATGGAGATTGTCTATGACGAGAATTCACTCCTTGATTATATGAAGCGGGCTGTTAAGGCGTCTCCCGAGCATCCTGTGCTGATAGATAAATATCTTGAGGGAGCCGTTGAGGTAGATGTAGATGCCATCTCTGATGGAGTTGATGTGCTTGTCGGCGGAGTTATGGAACATATCGAGGAGGCAGGAATTCATTCAGGCGATTCTGCATGTTCCCTGCCGCCGTATTCGTTAAAAAAGGAAGTGGTAGATGAGATTAAGAAGCAGACAAAAGAGCTTGCGAAAGAACTTAATGTCATAGGCCTTATGAATATCCAGTTTGCGGTAAAGAGAGCCACCCCCACCCACCCCTCCCCCCTCGAGGGGGAGGGTAAGGGAGGGGGGGCTGCAGAAGATTATGATATATACATTATTGAGGTAAATCCGAGGGCGTCAAGGACCATACCCTATGTCAGCAAGGCAACAGGCGTGCCCTTGGCAAAACTTGCCGCAAAGGTCATGATGGGAAAGACGTTGAAAGAGCTTGGGTTTACTAAAGAAAGAGAAATAAGACATGTGGCGGTTAAGGAGGCGGTATTTCCATTCGACAGGTTCAGTGGTGTTGATACGATACTCGGTCCCGAGATGAAGTCTACCGGTGAGGTAATGGGCATAGACGAGGATTTCGGGACGGCATATGCGAAGGCGCAGCTTTCCTCCAATAACAGGATCCCGACATCGGGAAAGATCGTGATAAGCGTCAGGGATGAGGATAAGGAAGGGATATGCGATGTTGTGAGACAGCTTCATAATATGGGTTTTGATGTTGTTGCTACACGCGGGACTGCAGATCACTTAAAAAATAAAGGCATCGAAGTTGAGGTTGTAAACAAGGTAAAAGAGGGAAGGCCGCATATAGTAGATTTAATTAAAAATAAAGAGGTGAATTTTATTATCAACACTGTAAGCGATGCAGAGGCACAGAGAGATTCTTTCTCGATAAGAAGGAGCGCTCTTCAATATAAAGTGCCTTATACAACGACAGTGTCGGGCGCGAGGGCGGTCGTGAATGCCATCGAGATGCTTCTTAAAAAAGACATGGGCATAAAATCCATACAGGAATACCATAGACCTTTTTAATCTGCTTGACAATAAAAGAAACGCTCTGATAGCATTCTGTTCATGGAACCGGGGTGAATACCGTTAAAAACATCATCGGGGTATAGACAAAACTGGGTTGCTTATAAACAAGATAGGAGCTAATTGCTGGCATTTAGGAAAGGGTAATATAATCCTTACAAAGAGAGGATAAAATGGAATTGCTTTTAATCCTATTAGGTGCAATAGTAATATTTTTTGCAGTCTCACTCCGTCATATTCCTGCTGAGCCGCCTCATATAGCGGTGGTTACCATTTTAGGAAAACGCTTGAGAAAAACAAAGAGAGAAGGTTATCGGCTATTCCCTTTCTATCCTGTTATTTACAATGCGGTATTAATCGATATGACCAAAAAAAACCAAGATATATCGCCTCAAATGGTGAGAACCCGTGATCTTGCCGAGCTTGAAATCTCTGTAAGCCTCACATGGACTCCTAATGAAAATTATGCTATTGAATATTTAAATCATGGCGGTGAAAGCGGCATAAAAAATATTCTCTCGGATATGGTACGGGAAAGATTAAGGCAATGGGCAATAGCCGCTAATAAAGGCCCCCAGACGTGGGAAGAACTTTTAAGAGCACAGGAAGAAGCAACAGCCATGCTTATTAGGGAGATTGCTGGCTTATCAACACATCTTTCCAAGGAAGAACATGATGAAATTATACAGAAAATCAGAGTCGGTAACGGAGTTCAGCCAATACAGCAAATGGGTATAACATTAAATCGTTTGAATATTACAGAAGTAAAAC
>SCSY01000306.1 GCA_004298625.1 Nitrospirota bacterium
TTATGATTTACGGAATCGGCATAGACCTTGTAAAAATAGAGCGCATGAAAGATGTGATTGAGAAATGGGGTGAAAAATTTCTCAAGAGGGTCTTTACTGCGAATGAAATTTCATACTGTTATGAAAAAAAGAACCCATACCTGTCTCTTGCAGTGCGTTTTGCGGCCAAGGAAGCCCTGATAAAGGCAATAGGCTCCGAGATCCCTGTGTCGCTCACTGATATTGAAATAATTAATTCTCTGACCGGCAAGCCCATTATTAAGACTAACGGCAGATTGGAGAGTTTTTTTAAAGAGAAAAATATAAGTCGGGTTGCTCTCAGCTTGAGCCACGAGAAAGAGTACGGAATTGCCTGCGTAGTTCTGGAAAATTAATATTCTACAGATGCGCCTCACGCCTCACCTTTATATGGCTAAATCTGCGGCACAACTATCCCAAGCTTAATGGCAGTGCAGATTGCAGCCGACCTGCTGGACACATCGAGCTTTCTGTAGATATTATCCAGATGGGCATTAACAGTGCCGGAACCTATGTTTAGGCTTGATGCTATGCCTTTATTTGAAAGCCCTTTAAGAAGCTGCTTAAGCACCTTTCTTTCCATGGCTGTCAAAATATGCGTTGTCTTCGCGTTGCTGTCTCTAAGGATGACTAGCACCTCTGAGCCGTGAGGTCTTAAAGGCATCTGCACTATAACGGTATCGAGGCCACTATACGACGCCTCTGTGAGGTGTTTTATGCCGACATGAAGCCATTCTAATAATTCATCGGTGTTTATTTTTTTTTCCGCGAGCTTTTTGTTTGCCTTTTCGCTAATCCAGGCGTCTCCGTTGCGCGATATGAGCATTATGGGTTCTTTTTCGATTACTTCCCCGATGTCTTTAACGTATTTTCTGATCCTTGAGATTTTTTGATTATCGGCCATTGCTTTAAATGTAAGACTCATGTAGAATCTAAAGTTATAATTATCAGGTAACATCTTCTGAGCTTTAAAATTGCTTTAAAATCTTAGCTTTTCCAATAAATTTTATCTTCTCCCAAATGGGAGATTGACCAAACTTAAATATATAACTAATATAAAACATTATTGTTAAAAATTGGGGCGGCTGTTATGAAAAAGAGCCGGTATAGCAAAAACTGACATGAAAAATATCCTTATTGCCGATGATGACGATACCATAAGAAAAGCGCTCTCCTATGCGCTTACGCAGTTCGGGCATAAGGCATATAAGGCCGGCGACGGGGCCGAGGCCTTAGAAATTCTCAAGGCAAACCCTGAAATCGAGATAGTTATCCTTGATTTAAAAATGCCGGTAATGACAGGCCATGAGATATGGCCCTTAATTAAGGGTATGCGCCCTGATATAGAGATAATCATATCAAGCGGCTTTGTAGATGAGTCTGCGGTAAGCGAACTCAACAATAACGGCATTAAATATATTCTTCGTAAGCCCTATCCTCTGACGGTTCTGCAGGATATAATCAGCAGCCATTCCAGCCGTCAGGATACGCATCGCTGATATAATGAACTTCTTAATCCGTTAAAAAGCATCCGTCTTTCATAAACAATATTTTTCCTGCGAGTTTTTTTGCATGGGATGCATCATGTGTTGTCAGAATAATCGTTGCGCCTGTTTGTTTTTTAATCTTTAGTATTATCTCTTCGACTATTTCCGTATTTTTTTCATCAATTGACGCGGTCGGCTCATCGAGGAAAATAATGTCCGGCTCTATTATCATGGCTCTTGCAATGCCGAGCCTCTGAGCCTCTCCGCTTGAGAGCGTGAGGGCAGGGCGGTTTTTTTTGTTTATCAGGCCGACAAAGTCCAGCGCATTGTCTGTTTTTTCATCAACATCTTTTCTTTTCATCCCGCGTATCTTAAGGCCGTAAGCCGCATTATTGAAAACAGTCGTATTGAAGACGCCGATCTTCGGCAGAACAAGAGTAATTCTTCGTCTTAGTTCCATATCTTTTTTTAAGGCGACCTTATCCGAAAAATAATTGACTTCTCC
>SCSY01000411.1 GCA_004298625.1 Nitrospirota bacterium
GCCTGAGCCGATAGCGAGACGAATAGCCCCAAAAATAATAATGTGCGCATGATCGCTCCTTCTTGCCGGAGCAAGACAGGTGAAAAAGGAAATCGGTCGGGAACAATTCCGACGGAATAGCGGCTTTTTAGGCGTTGCGGGCGAGAGGCGGGCGTTGCGGTTGTTCAGGATAGAACCGCGAAACGGATAACGGAGGTGCAGGATAAAGAGCGGCAGCACCGGTCGCGAGCAGGGGCAAAATCACGCTGGATGTCACGGAAATGTTACACAACGAACAATGGGCGCCGTCGCCGCAGGAATTCATGGGGTGCGCTGGAGACGCATCATCGTGATGGCAGCAATCGTGACTTGCCATGTCGTGACTTGCCATGTCGTGGCCTGCCATGTCGTGCCCTGTCATGTCGCCATCCATGGGCATGGTCATGGCATAGCCGGCCTGTTTGTGCGCCAGCGCCTTGACGCCCATGGCCAGCCCTTGCAGCGGCAAACAGGCAATCAGGAGCAGCAGGATAAATTTGCGCAATGGAGCAGACATGCAACAATTCTAATGCCACTGACGTAATAAATGCAACAAGATTGGCGAATAATAGCAAGGTGGAGTCGTATTGATTCGTTTGCACATCCAGATATAGTTGGCTAAGCTTAAGATCGATTTGCGCTCATCGCAGGCTTGATTTCCCGGTTCATGGACGGGTGCCTGAGAAATAGTTTCGAATGTGTTTTCAACCGCTTTAAATTGGGAGAAATTCATGAAAAAAGCAATGGTTACCTTGGGCATCTTGATGCTGCTGGCAGCGGGCGGGGCATTCGGCGCCTTGAGCGGGGGAGGTGCAGGAGGGGGCGTGGAACGGTCGGTTGCTATGCGTTCCAGCGCGGATGCCATGTTTATCAGCCATTCCGATGCGCTATTCGATTATGTCGAACGCTCGTTTTCCGACTATTTTCCCGGCCATCCCCAGGATCAATCCGTAGCCGACTACAATGGCGCCGGCCCCGTGGTCTACCGGACTTATGCCAACAGCAACACGCTGGCAACTTGGTGGCATGGCGGGAGCATGGATGTATATTACCTGATCAGCGGCGCCGGCGGCTTGACTTTTTTCGGTTCGCTGGACGACGCGAATCGGTTGATTTGC
>SCSY01000307.1 GCA_004298625.1 Nitrospirota bacterium
CCTGAATGGTACTTACCTCGGAAAAGGAGTGAACGCAACTGGCGACACGGTATATGGGGTGGATAGTGATACTACGGCCATTTACAGATCAAATTGCACGACTGCAGGAACATGTGGGGCGGCTGATTTAACAAAAGCGCCTACAGATGCGGCATCTGGCGATCAATTTAGTGGTGTTGCAGGCTGGACGCAGATGTAAGGGAATATCCTTTGGTACCGCAGGGTTTTCCTGAAAATAAGACAGCGACCATATTAAGCAGGCCGGGGGAACCCGGCCTTTCTTTCCCCGAGATAAATGAGCTATGATGAACACAATAACGATCAGAGGATGGGTATTCGCCAGCATCGTGGTTGTTCTATCATTGGCGGCCTATGAAAGGAATCGTGTCTGGAAGAATGAATACATCCTCTGGAAGGATGTGGTTCAGAAGTCACCCAATAAAGCTGTTCCCCATGTCAACCTTGGGAATGCCTTTGTGAGACGGTGTGTTCTTGAACGTGCAGAGAAGGAGTTTAAGCTTGCATTGGAGATAAATCCGAGGGACATAAGGGCCATAAACGGTCTCGCAGTTATTTATTTAAAACAAAAAAATTATGACGAGGCGATAAGGCTCTTTGAGATACTGGCTAAAGATAAGACAAATGAGCCGGGCTTTGACAGCAATCTCGGAGTGGCATATATGGGAAAAGGTTTATTGGATAAGGCCATAGAGCAGTTTAAGGCGGCCCTCAATGTTGACCCTGATTTCCCTGACGCTCACAGCAATCTCGGCCTTGCCTATAAAAAGAAAGGCATGTTAAAAGAAGCAAAAGAAGAATTTGAAAAGGCATTGCAATTAAGCCCTGAACATATAGATGCTAAAAGAGATCTCGATGAAGTAAAGCAGTTATTGCTGGGGGAAATAACCAAATGAAGGTAATACGACGGTTATAAGTAACGAATTTCGGGCATGACGTTAATATTAAATTGCATGTATCCTTACTAAATTAGTAAAAGGAGGAAATTATGTTTAAGGCTATTCATAAGATGAAGGTCAGGGAAGACAGAGGTTTTACCCTTGTTGAGCTTCTGATAGTGGTTGCCATTATCGGCATATTGGCGGCAATAGCAATCCCGCAGTTCGGAGCATACAGGAGGAGAGGTTATAATTCTGCCGCTATATCAGATATGAGAAACACGAGGACAACACAAGAGGCCATGATGGCAGATTTCCAGGACTACGGTGCAAGCCATAGCGCTACTTCTACCTACAATAATACCGCCGAAATTGCTGGGAGTAGTAATAACGTTGGAACTCTATTTCTCTCTACTGCGAGGACGACAACAGCTGTGCAGCAAGTCAGCCTATCCAGGGGTGTTACGATTATTGCGGATCCGCTGGAAGCTAATAGCCTGAATGGTACTTACCTCGGAAAAGGAGTGAACGCAACTGGCGACACGGTATATGGGGTGGATAGTGATACTACGGCCATTTACAGATCAAATTGCACGGTTGCAGGAACATGTGGGGCGGCTGATTTATTAAAAGTGCCTGCAGATGCGGCATCTGGCGATCAATTTAGTGGTGTTGCAGGCTGGACGCAGATGTAAGGTAATATCCTTTGGTACCGCAGGGTTTTCCTGCGGCGCCTTTTTTATGGATAAGGCAACCTTTGTGATATTATTTTCACCGGTGAGTTTTTTAACCTGCCAAAGACATAATGTCTGGAGGAACGAATACACCCTCGAAAAAGGCATTAAATATTGAAGCAAAGCCTAATAATCCTGTATAATCTGGGCGTAATTTATCTTAAGAAAAGTGATTCAAAGAAGGGCATAAAATATTTTGAGGAAGTTGCAGAGAAGGATTACTTATGAATATTATATCTTTTGACAGTATAACCAAGGATTACAAAACCGGGTTCAGGAAGAAAAAGACTGCGCTGAAGGATTTTTCTCTGGGCATCCATGAGGGAGAGGTCTTCGGTTTTCTTGGGCCGAACGGGGCGGGAAAATCAACTGCCATAAAAATACTTTTGAATCTCATATTTCCAACACGCGGGAGGGCGGAGATGTTAGGAAAGGGCGTCGGAGATAAAGGGATAAGAAAGTTTATCGGTTATCTTCCGGAGAATCCATATTTTTATGACTACCTTAATCCTTTGGAGCTTCTTAAGTTTGCCGGAAAAACATCCGGCATTGATTCAATGAAAATTCAGGAAAGGACTGAGGAGCTTTTAAATACAGTTGGCTTATGGAATGAAAGAAAAAGGGCTATAAGGAATTATTCCAAAGGGATGGTCCAGAGGACAGGCCTTGCGCTGGCGCTGATACATGACCCGAAGATTGTAATACTGGATGAACCTATGACAGGGCTGGACCCCATAGGCCGCAGAAAGGTTATAGACCTGATATTAAAATTGAAATCAGAAGGCAAGACCATATTTTTCAGCTCCCATATACT
>SCSY01000030.1 GCA_004298625.1 Nitrospirota bacterium
CAGGCTGTCTTTTGCCTGCGCTGCGATGTCTGTTGCGCCTAAGTCTTTGCCTGCCGTTAGTGATGCTTTTACATTGAGGGACGGGTATTCGTTTAAGATGAGCAAGGCCCTTTCAATGGTCTCTTCTTTGAGTGAGGGGTCTTGTTTGATTGTTTCAAGGTGCCTTTGGATGAATTTTGTGCTGTAGGATTTATTGCCTGTTACTGTGATTTCTCCTGTTTTGCCTTCTATTACGCTGATCTCTAATATCCCGTCTTTGATTTCCTGCGGAGGTATGTAGGCATATGCAAGGATGTAGCCTTGTTTACGGTAGTTTGCCGTTATGTCTTCGGCTATTTGGTTCATCTCCGACAGGGTGAGTTCTTTGTTTTCGTATTTTGAAAGGATTGTTTTAAGGGTTTGCTCTTCAATAAGGGCTGCGCCTTGCAGTTTGATTTGTTTTATCAGGATTTTCTTGCCGTCAACGGCCTTTGTGGGCTTTTCTTCCTTTTTCTCGATTACAGGCGCTTCGGGCGTCTCTTTTGGAACTATTTCTTTCTTTTCCAACTGCTGGAGGATTTCACCGCTTTTTTCCTGTGCATGGGTATAGGGAACAAAGGCGATAAACACAGTTAGAACCGATGCGGTTGCACATCCCGCGAATATCTTCATAAACATTTTTCATCTGCCATTGTTCATCCCTCAATGCTTTTTTTGTGATATGGAGCATGTGTTGTCTCCTTTATCATGAGAAAAAATTTATTCTTATTGACAATAACAGAGCAGGATTTTATAGTAAATCATACTTTCGGGTGATGGGGCTGGAGGCTTTAATGGAACATCTTACACAGCGCGATAACAAGGCATTAAACGATTGCATCCGTAAAATATATTCCGACATGGGAATGCAGTCCCTGCCAAACACTATAATATCAGCCGTTTCTAAAGTTATTCCTTCAAACACAGCAGCCATACATGCCATCACCCCGAATAAGCGGAAGCCGGTTATTTCCGAAGTAGCCGGCAATGCGGAAATTACGGCGCTTGATGCCTTTAACGGGCATATACACGAGCACCCAATTGTCAGTCTTTTGCTCTCGGGGAAAGTAAAACCGCATCCATTCAGAGATGATATAGAAACGAGATTGCTGCATAAGCGCCTGCCCCCAACTGGCGTGACTAAGATATCGGATATGCTTACAAACAGTCAATTCCGCAGCCTCGCCCTTTTTAATGAATTTTACCGTCCCAATGGAATTCAATATCAATTAGGCATGCCTCTTTTGCTGAGCAAGAATCTCCAAACAGCCCTTGCTTTGAGCAGAGATAAAAAAGATTTCTCGGAAAAGGAACTGCTCATCTTAAACATCATCAGACCACATATCATGCAGGCATATAAAAATGCCGAGGTAATCGGAAGGATACGGTCGGATAAGACAGATATTGGTTCAATGCTCATGGACGGCAAGGCAAAAGACCTGCGGCCTGAAACCATGAAGGCTATGGGTATTACTTTGAGGGAGGCTGAAATACTGCGCTGGATATCTCAGGGGAAAACCAATGCGGAAATCTCCATAATACTTAATATCTCGCTCAATACCGTTAAGACGCACCTGCAGCATATCTACGAAAAATTAGGCGTGGGAAACAGGACAGCCGCCACAAGGGTTATTATGGAGAAGTTTGAAGACGTTTAGATAAAAAAATACGCAAGAAGATTGTTCCCCTAACGGTTAAGGCATTAGCAGGCTACTGAAAAAGTGTTCGCGTGAAGCAATCCAGCGAAGATGTTCTCCGCCGATGACAGGCACTATTTTATCCTGCTGACCCGTTTAAACCCTGAACACTCAAGTATCTCAAGAGAATTATTTTTTGAAAGCTCATCGAGAAGAAGGTTCAGCCCCAGATTATCGCTCGATATATGCCCTGCAATAACAACATTGAGATGATTTTTCTCAGCCTCTTTCCTGTGCTCTTCTCCAAGGTGCATCCCGACAATCGTGTTCACCCCGCTTGCAGTAAGGCTGCTGAATATTTCCTTTGAACCCTCTGTGCCGCCTGTCATGTCAACAAATATCTTGCCTGCCTTCCGGTTCTTGGAACCGATAAGTATCTTTGGTCCAGCGCCGTTAAAACCCGCCGTCTTATATTCGGGGATGTTTTTCAGCATATCGAGCACATCCGAAAGCTTGTAGGGCTTATTTTCATCAAAAATCTTTTGAAGATATGAGGCGACCATATTATCCGCAGGTGTATGAAGGCACATAAACGGGATGCCAAGGAGCCCTGCTGCATCAACTGCCCTTGTGTGGTTAGCAGGCATAAGCCTTCTTTCGACTTCTTTTATCCTTCCTTCCATAAGGTCTTCTGCAATATTTATCGGCACGCCGAATCTATGAAGTATATCGGACTGCATCTGCATAACTGAATACAGGTTTGCATATGCCCTTCCCTCGGGATGATGTGACAACAAAAGGTCTACTCCCTTGCCCCTCGTCTTTAGGGTTTCGGCAAGCAGCGCCTCACCGACCTCTATATCTATGCCGACAAGCGCGGATTTTATCTTCTCAGCGCCTGTTCCGTTTAATATCCTTGAGTCTGAATAAGGGTTATTCAATGTCTCGGTGTCAAAGAATTCTTTTTCATCGTCCTTAAGTTTTTCGAACTCTTTTTTTCTTGATTCGAGTTCTTTTAAGACCGCCTCTTTGCCGCGTGGGTCATTTTCGATGCCTGTTGATATTGCCTTGCTATAGAGTTCTTTTAG
>SCSY01000308.1 GCA_004298625.1 Nitrospirota bacterium
GAAAGGCGGAGTTTTGCGAGCTTTATAAAGAGGTGATAACGTATGCCTTTAAATTGATATCAGAAGATAAGGTTCCGTATCTTCTCAGAGACGGCTCTATGCAGCAGATGCAGTACGAATATCGCTATGCGTAAAGGATACATACATATTTATACTGGAAACAGCAAGGGAAAAACCACTGCCGCATTGGGGCTTGCCTTGCGGGCGATGGGTGCGGGACTTAGGGTGTTCGTGGGGCAATTCATAAAAAAAAGGATATGCAGCGAGCATAAGGCGCTCGAAAGATTCAGGGATCTCATTACTGTCAGGCAGTATGGAACCGGATTTATAATGGGCAAAAAACCTGCAAGTTCTGCGATTGCTGCCGCAAAAAAGGGGTTCGCCGATGTTAAAAAAGCACTTTCGTCAGGGCAGTACGACATGGTCATACTTGATGAGATAAATATCGCTGTTCATTACGGGCTGCTCAGCACGAATGATGTATTGAAACTATTTGAAAAAAAACCTCCGGCCGTTGAGCTGATTATTACAGGAAGATATGCTGATAAAAAACTTATTAAAAAAGCAGATCTTGTAACAGAGATGAGAGAGATCAAGCACTATTTTAAGCAAGGCGTTAAAGCAAGGAAAGGCATAGAATATTGAGGTGAAAGAATGAAAAATATATATCTTATCGGAATTGGTCCTGGCAACAAAGATTATTTGACCATTCAGGCCATTGAGACAATAAAAAAGGTGGATGTCTTTTTACTCCTCGAAAAGGGCGAAAGGAAGGATACGGATCTATTAGGCCTTAGAAAAGAGATCTTAGAAAACCATCTAAAGCCTGGAGCCTATAGAGTTGTGACAAAAAGAATGCCGGTGCGCAAAAGAGGACGTCCGGCATATCATGAAGAGGTTGCTAAATGGCGCGGCGAAGTAGCTGACACTATCGGCGAGTTCATAGAAAATGATCTAAGGGATGGTCAAAACGGCGGGATCCTCGTCTGGGGAGACCCTGCATTATATGACGGCCATTTAGAGATGCTGAGAGAGCTTTCCAGGAAGATACGGTTCAGTTACGAGGCGGTTCCGGGCATAAGCAGTATTCAGGTGTTAGCGGCCAGGCATAAGATACCCCTGAATCGCATTAGCGAACCAATCTTAATTACAACGGCGAGACACCTGAAGGAATACGATCCGGCAGAGATTAAAAATATGATAGTTGTTCTGGACTCACATGCAAGCTTTAAGAATATTGACGATGACGATATTGATATTTATTGGGGCGGTTATCTTGGCAGCGAAGATGAAATCTTACTTTCAGGCAGATTGAAGGACATAAAGGAAGAGATAAAAAAGGCCATAATGGAGGCAAAAAGGAGAAAGGGCTGGATAATGGATTCTTACATCCTCAGGAGGAGGATGAATGAATAAACTTTACGTCATAGGAATCGGCTACAAACCCCTCGATAAAAAGGCGCG
>SCSY01000309.1 GCA_004298625.1 Nitrospirota bacterium
ACAAAACATCCGCTCACCGATATCGGGATCGAGAAGTTCCTGAAGGACTGGGAAAAGGTTCCGAAGAAATAATTGAGAAGGCGGGGCAATAGCCCCGCCTTAATCATAAAACCTATTAAGCTGCCTTTGCCTTGTACCTCTGGAGGCAAGGCTCGCATACGCCGTCTTTTTCAGACCAGCCTGGAAAATCCTTCTTCATTCTCTCTATAGCAAGCTGATCAGCGGCAGCGTGCATAGCATAAAGCAGTTCAGGCACTTCCTTTTTGCACAAAGGACACTGTTTCATCTTCATTTTCGTTCTCCTTTATTTTTTTAATTTTTGCAGCAACTCTTACACGTTGAAATGCCGAGCATCGCATACGGCGGACACCAGCCTATTAATCCCGTAAGCAGAGGGACCAATCCCAGGTAAGCCCAGGCTGACTTCGGCCCGATAAACGCCATTGCAATTATCCCGAGCCCTGCGATAATCCTTACGACCCTTTCTGTTGAGCCTATATTCGTTTTCATCTTCTCACCTCCCTAAGTTTAATTTGTTGGTCTTAGTTTAAGGGAATAGCTTATGGCTTGTATGTGACAAAGTCACAAAGGCGGCGGACCGAGGACTGAGGAGTATCTTTTAAAAGATGCCCCTCAGTCCTTATAAAAAAACAAAGTCTATGTTCTATCCAACCGGATAAAATTCCTCGAAAGTGTAACCAGCCCTTTTCTCTCAAAGTCCTTTAAAAGCCTGCTTATAACTTCGCGGGATGTGCCGAGATCGTTTGCTATATTCTGATGGGTCGTATCAAGCCGCCCCTCAATCGCCTTTTCCTTTAGATAATCAAGAAGCCTTTCATCCATCCTGCCGAATGCCACCTCCTCAACCAAAGTCATCACGGACGTGAGGCGTTTTGTCAAAAGAGTAAAAACAAAATCCCTTACTTCTTCATATTTCTCAATAAACCTCCTGAAATCCGCTGCAGGGAAGAGAAGCATCTCTCCTTCCTGGACTGACACGGCATTTGCAGGATAAGACATATTTGATAAGATGCATGAGGCATTAAGGATGCATGTGTCGCCCCGGGTTATTTCATACAGGGTTATTTCCCTTCCTGAAACGCCGGTCTTGTAAACCCTTATCTCTCCTGAAAGGATGAAGGCAATGGCTGAGCAGGAATCTCCTTCTGAATAAATAAGCATGTCTTTTGGGAATGTCTGAAAACGTGCGGAAGAGAGCATCTCCGAAATTAAACTCTCGGAACCGCTGCGGAATGCGGGAAATATCTCGGCAAATTCGGTTTTGGACAACATGGTATAATATTTTATGCCTATTTATGAGTATAAATGCAACAAGTGCGGAGAAGATTTTGAAAAGCTTGTCTTTGGAAGCCAGGCTGTAAGGTGTCCTAAATGCAGTTCTTCAGAGATTAAAAAGAAGATGTCTTCATTCGGAATGAGCGGGGTTGATAAACCCTTCGCAGGTTCTTCCTCCGGCTGCACGTCATGCAGCAAGCCGTCGTGCACCTCCTGCCGCTAAATAAACCCCGACATTTCTAAATCGCCGGAACCTTCAAAAATTTTTTCTTGACAACACCCTGCCCTTTTAAGATAATATTTAACTTGGTGCAAAATGAAATATAGCGTTGCGTAACAAAACGAAATATAAAAGTTGCGCAATAAAGTGATAGAGAATTCTATCCCACTTTCAAAAAATTATATTAAATTTAAGGAGGAGGTTTCATGAGAAGGGTGCTCCCGATAGTTTTTATTTTGCTCCCTCTGTTATGTTTTACCTGTTCAGCAAGCGCTGATACGTTTACCTGCCTTGCCTGCCACAGCGCAATGAAAGGCAATATCCGGACAGAGGCCGGCGCTCTGATTAATGTTAATGTGGATGGGGAACGGTATGCCGGATCTGTTCATGGCGGTTTTAATTGTTTAGTCTGCCATAAACAGTTCTCATCAAATCCGCATGAAGCGGTTAAAGACGGCAATATCCCTAAAAATATCGCTGCTATTGCAAGCAAAATAGCCCACAAGGCAAAGGCTGATCCTGTAGCGCTTGCTGCATGCGCAGAATGCCATGAGGAGGCTTATAAATCTCTGCAGGAAAGTGTGCATGGCAAAAACGTATTTGATAAAAAACAATCTGACGGAGCTCTCTGCACTGACTGCCACGGTTCTCCTCATTACATCACGCCGAAAAATACGGCAACTTCTTTAGTTAACAAAAAGAATATTGTTAAGACCTGCGGCGAGTGTCATGAGAACGAAGAGCTCGCAAAGAAATATGGCCTTGGAACACATATACTGGACAGGTATTATGAAAGCTTTCACGGTAAAAAATATATTATCGGGCATCCGGATGCCCCTACGTGCGTTAACTGCCACAACGCGCATGACATAAAAAAATGGAAGGATCCACAGTCCCCTGTTGCCCTGGATAATAGGACACAGACCTGCGGCAAGTGCCATAAAGGCGCAACCAAGAAATTCGTTACGGCAATCACTCACAAACCTCTGGGGAAAGACGACCCGATACCGTACTGGTTTGAAAAGATGCTGATAGTCCTTCTGCTGTCGGTCTTTGCTTTTATTGTCGGACATGTGATTCTCGAGGCAATTTCAGAAATCAGAGACAAAGTATTTAAGAAGGGTAAGGGGGAACATCATGAATAATGAACTTCCAAAAGAATATCTTCGGTTTAATGTTGTCGAGAGAATTCAGCATGTGATTCTTTTTACCACATTTTTGCTGCTTACTTTTACCGGATGGGCTTTGAAATATCCGGAGATAACAGTTGAACACCAGAGATGGTGGATAACCATGTGGGGAGGCGCAAGGACAGCGGGGATAATTCACCGTGTAGCAGGTATTACAATGCTGCTCGATTTTGTATGGCATGTAATCTATCTTGCTTATATGCTTTCAACAGGAAAGATGAAGCTCCGTATGAATACAACTATAATCCCTTTGCCAAAGGATGTGTTTGATGCAATAAAAAACATCCTTTATTTTGTCGGGCTCAGCAAAGAGAAACCGAAGTTCGGCAGATTCAGCTACATACACAAATTCGACTACTGGGCGGTTTTCTGGGGCATGGGCATTATCGGGGCCTCAGGGTTTTTTCTTGCATTTCCCGTCCAGGTCTCTGTTTTGTTCCCGATGTTTACCGTGAACTGGATATGGGAAGTGATCTCGATTATGCACAGTGATGAGGCCTTGCTTGCGATAGTGTTCATATTATTCTGGCACTTCTACAACGAGCACCTGAGATACGACAAGTTCCCGATGAGCATGACCTGGATTACAGGCAGGATCACCCTGGAACAGATGAAGCATGAACATCCGCTTGAATATGAGATTGAATTCGGCAATAAAAAAGGGGCTGATAAATGAGATGGCTGATATTAGTTTTAATTATTGGCTCGTTGATGCCCGGCTGTTCCAGTAAAACAGAAAAGGAACACGCTGAAAAAGCTCCTGAGAACATTATCTCCAGGGATGAGGCAGTCGGGAGTCTTCCGTGCTTTAAGTGCCATTCTTACGAAAAATTTTCAGGAGCGCCCAGGAAAGGTGTATTTTCTCACAAAACTCACATCAACACCGGCTACCACTGCAACCAGTGTCACGATTTTTATGGGCATAAGCACATAACGATAAACCGGAACCTTTGTAACAATTGCCACAATATCAAAGTGATAGCCTTTAAAAAAACGAGCATGCCTTCGCGCTTTAATCATGAATCACATTCAAAGGCGATGGGCTGTAAAGAATGCCACCCGAGGGTATTTTTGATGAAGGCCGGCATTGCTCAGGTTACCATGAAGGATATTTACAGCGGCGCATACTGCGGCGCCTGTCATGACGGGAAAAAGGCATTTGCGTCTTCAGAGTGCAATAAATGCCATGACCTGAAAGGATTTGATAAAGAGCTTGTCTACAAGGTTGAAGGCCTGGGGCCGGTAACCTTCAGTCATAAGTTCCACGCAGGCACATTCCCCTGCGATGAATGTCATCCAAAATTGTTTGCGATGAAGAAGACTCAGGGCAAGATGCCGATGGATAAGATTAACGAAGGGAAATTCTGCGGCGCCTGCCATAACGGCAACATAGCTTCACCTGCGACAGATTGCACTAAATGCCATAAGGGATAAAAAAAGAGCGATAGCAGTAAATGATCACTGCTATCGCTCTTCACACTAAAATCATTCTGTCTTACTCGCCTTTTTTATGC
>SCSY01000330.1 GCA_004298625.1 Nitrospirota bacterium
AGGACATGGAGCGGATCATACACCTTAACGTCGGGAACAGGTGACGGCACATACACAGTAAGCGTATCCAACGCAAAGGATAAGGCAGGAAACACCATGAACCCGCAGGATGCAGGCACATTCATACTCGATACAATTTCGCCTTCATCACCGACTATAAGCGCCGTAACGACTCCAACAAAGACTCCTAACCAGACGATATCAGGCACAAAGCCTGCGGATACCTCAGTAATAATAAACGGGATAGAAAGGGTTGGCCTCAACTCCTCGACTTCCTGGAGCTATTCGTATCCTTTATTGGAAGGCCAAAACAATATAAGCGTTACAGCAAGAGACGCGGCAGGAAACGACTCTTCCCCTGTAACTGCATCAATAATACTGGATACGATCCCACCTTCATTTGCGATAAACACATACAAAAACCCATCGCCCACTCCTACCCAGACGCTTACAGGAACGAAGGAGGCGGGATGTATTGTGAAACTTAACGGAGTAACCATATTCGACGCTACTGATCAGAATGCGGCATGGTCTCATACAGTAACTCTCACAGAAGGTTTATCGAGCCATTTTGTCTTTACGGCTTCAGATGCCCTCGGAAATACCATATCAAAGGCCATAGACATACTATATGACGCCTCGGCTCCTGCTCAGCTTGGCCCAGGAGTGCTTGTTGCCGACGGAAGCGGAAAAGGGACCGAGATAATACTTTCGTGGGGAGCCTATATCGAGACCTCTGATATAGCCTACTACAAGATATTCATGTCATCAACGAACTTCACAGACACAACAGGCATGATTCCTATTGGAACAACAAACAAGGGGATCAAGACATTTAAGGTAACAGGACTCACAGAGGGAAGCACGTATTACTTCGGGGTTGTGCCTGTAGATATAAGCGGCAACTTTAACCCTCTGGTTAATACAGCTATAGGGATACCGAAAGATACCGCCCCTCCGGAGAATGTTTCGATAACATCAGTCACGGCAGGCTATGACGCGGCGTCAGGGAACTTTATAACGCTTAAATGGAACCCAAGTCTTAATTCCAAAGGAGACCTCGCCGACCAGATAGTATACTTTGACGATGCAGAAGGGTATGACGCCGGGACTGCGTTAGGAAAGATAGTTACAACTTATACAAAGACAGGCCTTAATGATGCAGCAAGATATAAATTTAAGATTACTGTAAAAGATACGTCAGCGCATGAAAGCAATGGAGTTATAACAGAGGGCGTTACGAGGCTTCCTAACCCCGCAACCCTTTCAGCAATCCCTGGCAACGCCAGGATTACTCTTTCATGGAGCGCTGTAAGCTCTCCCTATGTAAAGCAATACAACATCTATCGTATCGCATCGGATACTCAGCAGATGGATGTGAAGTCCATGCTCCTCATTAAGACAGTGTCAGTGGATAGTGTCAGTTACACTGACACCGGCCTCGCAAACAGCACAGACTACCAATATGCTGTTACGACCCTAAACACATTCGGAGCCGAAAGGACGGATGTCTCAAGCATCACGGCAAGGCCGAGGATGGATACCACAGGCCCTGTAATCGGAGGCTTAAACATTACACAGGGGCAGATAATAACCGCTCCAATAACAATATCAGCCTCTGCAACAGACTCTGAAAGCAGCGTGGCCAAGCTTGAGCTTTATATAGACGGCACGCTTGTAAAGACACAAACAGGCAGCAGCATATCGTTCTTCTGGAACGTGGTTGATACAACAGACGGAAACCACACGATTAAACTCATCGCCTATGACCAGTACGGAAATCTTACTGAAGAGATAAGACAGGTGGTTGTAAGCCTTGCTCCTCCATCCACTCCATCGATTACAGGGCATACGGTTACAGGGACAACTTCAAAATATGCGAACATCACAGGCACGGCTTCTCTTTATACTACGGTTATCTTAAAAGTAAACGGCACGGTTGTTTCTCAGTCCTCAGCCTTAACTTCAACCTCAGCCTTTACCTTCACATCAATAGAGCTTAAGGAAGGAGACAACCTTCTTTCCGTCA
Source organism: Nitrospirota bacterium (assembly GCA_004298625.1). GTDB lineage: Bacteria > Nitrospirota > Thermodesulfovibrionia > Thermodesulfovibrionales > UBA1546 > SCSY01. Next base: position 2,030 of record SCSY01000330.1, read on the forward strand.
AGGCGACCCACAGGGGAGGAGAAAGCCAGTACTCCCCTGACTATAAGATTGTAGTAGATACCGGAGCGCCTCCGGCGCCTCTTAACCTTACATCGCAGGTTCTTACAGGAGGAGTTGTCCGCCTCTCATGGCAGAATGCTTCCGGAGAAATCCCTTCGGGCTATAATCTCTACATGAGCAGCTCGGCATTTACC
>SCSY01000310.1 GCA_004298625.1 Nitrospirota bacterium
CTGTAAAAGATGCGCTGGACAGAGTCCTGAGGCTCGTCTCTGTCGGCTCAAAGAGATTCCTCACGAATAAGGTTGACAGGAGCGTTACGGGGCTCATTGCAAGGCAGCAGTGCGCAGGGCCATTGCACCTTACCGTATCTGATGTTGCTGTTATTGGCCAGAGTCATTTCGGGCTGACAGGTTCTGCGATCTCTATCGGCGAACAGCCGCTAAAGACATTGATAAATCCATCTGCTATGGCAAGGCTTTCTGTCGGAGAGGCATTAACAAATATCGTCTGGGCGAAGATAAGCAGGCTTGAAGATATAAAATGCTCTGGCAACTGGATGTGGGCGGCAAAACTTCCAGGAGAAGGCGCAAGGCTTTATGATGCAGCAGTTGCCCTGAGAGACATAATGCTTGAACTCGGGATTGCAATTGACGGCGGAAAGGACAGCCTTTCTATGGCGGCAAAGGTAATATCAGGAGATAAGAGCGAGACTGTCAAATCACCCGGCACTTTGGTAATCTCCGCCTATGCGACATGCCCTGATATCACCAATGTTATTACGCCGGATATTAAACAGCCGGGCAAGAGCAAGCTTCTCTTCATAGACTTGGGTAACGGCAGAAACAGGCTTGGAGGGACTGCCCTTGCACAGGTATATAGCCAGATAGGCAATGAATCCCCTGATGTTGAAGATGCAAAATTATTAAAGAGGACATTCAATGCCGTACAGAAACTTATATACGGTAATTTAATCCTTTCAGGCCATGACAGAAGCGATGGCGGACTGATTACGACATTGCTTGAAATGGCATTTTCAGGGAACTGCGGAATGGAAGTAACTATCAGCAATCAGCAATCAGCAATCAGCAATCAGCTTTCAGAAAAAGATATAATGCCCATCCTTTTCTCCGAGGAACTCGGGCTTGTCATTGAATACCTTCCCAAGAATGAGAAAAAGATTTTTACAGAACTGAAGAAGCAGAGGATACCTTGCCGGATAATAGGGAAGACAATCACAAATAAAAAAATAAAAATTAAGGGTAACAATAAATTTGTTCTCAACGAAGGCATGAGGGTTTTAAGAGGCATATGGGAGGAGACGAGCTATCAATTGGAGAGGCTTCAGATGAATCCCGATTGCGCTGATGAAGAAAAAAAGGTCATTTTCGACAGGAAGGGATATAATTTTAAACTGACATTTAATCCGAAGCCCACGCCCCTTCCAATAATGAAAAAGGCAAAGAAACCTTCTGTTGCAATAATACGCGAGGAGGGAAGCAACAGCGACAGGGAGTTGACATCAGCATTCTATCAGGCAGGGTTTGATGTCTGGGACGCTACTATGACGGATTTCCTTGAGGGAAAGGTCGATCTCGACAATTTCAAGGGCATGGCATTTGTCGGAGGTTTCAGCTATGCAGATGTCCTTGACTCATCTAAAGGGTGGGCAGGCGTCATTAAATTTAACAAGAGTATCTATGAGCAGTTCCAAAAGTTTTATAACAGGCCGGACACATTCAGCCTCGGGGTATGCAACGGCTGTCAGCTTATGGCCCTGCTCGGATGGATCCCATGGCAGGACATCGAGGACAAATACCAGCCGAGGTTCATACAGAATGTATCCGGAAGGTTTGAGTCCAGGTTTGCTTCAGTAAAAATATTTCCAAGCCCTGCGATAATGCTTAAAGGCATGGAAGGTTCCACGCTCGGCATATGGGTTGCTCACGGAGAGGGAAGGGCCCATTTCCCCCAGAGAGAGATTCTCGAAAAGGTCGTAAAAAAGAATCTTGCGCCTGTGAGGTTTGTTGATGATAACGGCAGGGCTACGACTGTATACCCGTTCAATCCCAATGGCTCTGTAGAAGGAATTGCAGCCCTCTGCTCGCCTGACGGAAGGCACCTCGCGATCATGCCGCATCCTGAAAGGACATTCCAAAAATGGAATTGGGCATGGATGCCGGAAGAGTGGAAGAAAAACCTTAAGGCATCACCGTGGCTAAGGCTTTTCCAGAACGCAAGGGAGTGGTGCAAGGGAAACAAGCTACTTTAAAAACAGCTCCATCTGTTCCAGTTCTTCGCCCGGGAAACTTATAGGGTAGTTATTATCAAAACACGCCATGCAGTAGTTGTAGGATTCAGGGATGATATTTTTTAAGCCTTCAAGACTCAGATAGGCAAGGGTATCGGCAGTTATGAATTTCCTTATCTCTTCAACCTGATGTGAAGATGCGATCAGCTCATGTCTTGTCGGAGTGTCGATGCCGTAAAAACAAGGGCCCACAGTCGGAGGAGAACTTATTCTCACATGAATCTCTTTTGCGCCGCCGCCCTCGCGGATCATCTTAACTATTTTCTTGCTTGTGGTTCCCCTTACTATAGAGTCATCAATTACTATGACTCTCTTGCCCTCCAGAAGCTTTCTCACCGGATTAAGTTTAATCTTTACCCCGAAGTGTCTTATGCTCTGTTTCGGCTCTATAAAGGTCCTGCCGATGTAATGGTTCCTTATGAGTCCGAAATCAAACGGCAGCTTGCTTTCTTCTGCAAACCCTATTGCGGCAGGGACGCCTGAATCAGGCACTGCAATCACAACGTCGGCGTCAATGCCTGATTCCCTTGCAAGCTGGGCGCCGAATTTCTTTCTCATCTCGTTAACATTTTTCTCGCCGAAGATATAGCTGTCAGGGCGCGAAAAGTATATGTACTCAAATATGCAGGACGCTTGTCTCGGGGCAACCAGCGGTTTCATTGACTTTAACCCGTTCTCATTGATGATAAGAAGTTCTCCGGGCTCGACATCGCGGATATACTTTGCTCCAATAAGGTCAAATGCGCATGTCTCTGACGCTACGACATACGCGCCGTCAACCTGCCCGAGGCTCAAAGGCCTTACGCCGTAAGGGTCTCTTACGGCAATGAGCTCTCTTTCCCTCAGTATGAGAAGGCTGAATGCGCCGCTCACCTGCCTTAAAGCCTGAATTACCTTATCGTAAAAATCTCCGGTCTTTGAATGCGCTATGAGGTGAACTATAACCTCGCTGTCGGATGTTGACTGGAATATGGCGCCTTCTTTTTCAAGCTCCTCCCTTATCTCTCCGGCATTCACAAGATTGCCGTTATGTGCTATTGCCAATGGGCCCAGGGCAAAATTTACCAGTATCGGCTGAACGTTTTTAAGAACGCTGCTTCCTGCCGTTGAATAGCGGTTATGGCCTATTGCGATATGGCCGGGAAGTTTTTTCAGACGCTTTTCGCTGAAGATGTCTGCGACAAGCCCCATTGATTTATCGAGGTGAAGATGCCTTCCGTCAGAAGAGCAGATGCCTGCGCCTTCCTGCCCCCTGTGCTGCAATGCATAAAGGCCCAGATACGCCAGATTGGATGCCTCTGTATGCCCGTAAACTCCAAAAACACCGCACTCTTCATGAATGTCATGGAACATGGTTCTTTATTTTAACATATATATGCTTTAACGATGTGGCGGTAAGGTTAAACTTAAATGACTTTTTTAGGCTTCTTTGATATACTTTTCTAAACTTCGGGCTTTATAGGCGACAAACTTATATATGACGATTCGCGAACAGACAGAGGATATAGAAAGAAAAACCCTCCATCCAAAGGCATGCCTTAGTTCCAGAAGCAGGGGCAGGGCAAGGTCTGAAAAAGAAGGCCAGATAAGAACCTGCTTTCAGCGCGACAGGGACAGGATTATCCATTCAAAGGCATTCAGGAGGCTGAAGCACAAGACACAAGTCTTCCTTGCGCCAACAGGAGACCACTACAGGACAAGACTTACCCATGTGCTTGAGGTGTCGCAGATAGCAAGGACCATAGCAAGGGCATTGAGGCTGAATGAGGACCTTACAGAGGCGATCGCGCTTGGGCATGACCTCGGCCACACGCCGTTCGGACACGCAGGCGAGGCCATATTAAGGGAGATACATCCCGGCGGGTTTGACCACTTCAAGCAGAGCCTCAGGGTAGTTGATTTCCTCGAGCAAAAAGGCAAGGGGCTGAATCTTACACATGAAGTCAGAAACGGCATTGTCAAGCATTCAAAAGGAAAGGGCCTGATCATCCCGGATATAAAATCCGAAAGGGCGGAGACCCTCGAAGGGCAGGTTGTCCGGGTGTCGGATATAATCGCATACGTTAACCATGACCTTGATGACGCCATCAGGGCCGGGGTTATTAAAAGGACGGATATACCAAAAGAGATTACAAGGGTCCTTGGAGAGACCCATTC
>SCSY01000311.1 GCA_004298625.1 Nitrospirota bacterium
CGGATATTAGCGCGTTGAAGTGGCGGGAATTTGAGGAATTAATCGGAGAGGCATATAAAAGGCAGGGCTATTACGTGGAAGAAAGAGGCGGTAATGAACCTGACGGAGGTATTGATCTGGTTCTGAGAAAAAAGGGTGAAATGGTTTTAGTCCAATGCAAACATTGGGAGGCAGAACAGGTGGGCGTAAAGATAGTAAGAGAGCTTTATGGCGTCGTGGCTGCGGAGGGAGCAACGAAGGGTATCCTTGTCACAACAGGATATTTTACGCGTGATGCGGAGCTATTTGCTCATGGAAAACCCTTGTTGCTCATACGCGGGAATGAGCTATCAAGGTTAATTGAAGAAGGTCAAGAATCCCTGATGTCAAAATCCGCAAGAACTTATAATCGCCGTCTATAAGGTCAATTTCTGTGGTCAGACACCAAACTTGACTCTTATTCCTTTATGCTATAATCAATCAAAAGGAGGTATCCATGCAAGTAGATTATAAAAAGAAAATATTGCAGGAGATTTATAAAATTCCCGATGAAAAGCTGCCCAATATGTACAAGATTATTCATCTGCTGGCCGGTGAGCTGACAACAGTGACAAAAAAGAAAGGCAAACGGATTTCCTTAAAGGGGATTTGGAAAGGCAGCCTGATTGACGACTCTCTTTTCACTGAGGCAAAGAAATCTCTCTTTTCATACGAAAAGCACTAAGGCGCATTATGTATTATGTAACAGATACCCATTCGCTCGTATGGTATTTTACAGATGACCCACGCTTGAGCAGCAAAGCACTATCCGCTTTCTCCGAGGCTGAAAGTGATGGAAACATAATTGTTCCGGCAGTAGTATTGGCTGAAATAATGTTTATTGCAAAGAAGGGTAGAATTACCATTTCTTTTGCTGAAACACTGGATAAAATAGGAGAAAATGAGAATTTTATTATCGCGCCACTGGATACCGACATCTTAAAAATCGCTGATAAGATAGAGTCTGATCTGGAGATGCACGATAAACTTATCGCTGCAACAGCTATATATTATGAAGCCGTTTTAATCACGCGGGATGAAAACCTCAGCCGCTCGCAAATCGTAACAACAGTCTGGTGAGATAATTGACACCACCCTTATGGAACAGGGGAGGTTTGTTCGGAGATATTACAGATGGGAAAATGTAGGTGATTTTAGAAGCATTTTCTGATAAAATGATGTCTCGGTTATGATAGACCTGCATACACATAGTTTATTCAGCGACGGCGAGTTATTGCCGGCTGAACTGATAAGAAGGGCCTCTGTAACCGGATATAAGGCAATTGCGATTACAGACCATGTGGACCAGTCGAATATTGACATGGTAATTCCAAGGATTGTAAAAGCTTTAAAGCTGCTGAAAGAGCATATTCCGATTACGGCATTGCCTGGCGCAGAGATTACTCATGTCCCGCCTGCCTTGATTTCTTCTCTGGTCAAGGAGGCGCGGCAGCTCGGCGCTAAAATCGTTGTTGTGCATGGAGAGACAATAGCCGAACCTGTAGAGCAGGGGACGAACAGGGCTGCAATAGAGGCCGGCGCGGATATACTCTCACATCCGGGACTTATCTCCACGGAAGACGTGCTCTTTGCAAAAGAAAAAGGCGTGGCCCTTGAGATTACATCAAGGAAAGGGCATTCATTGGCCAACGGGCATGTTGCAAAAGAAGCGCTAAAGTTCGGGGCACTTTTGGTGATAAATACAGATACCCACAGTCCGGATAATCTGATAACCAGGGAGACTGCCGGGAAGATATTGCTTGCTTCAGGCATAGATGAAAATCGTATAGAATCTGTTTTTGGAAATTCAAAGACCCTTGTAGAAAAGGCGTTGAGGAGGGATTAATGCCGAAACCAATAAAAAAGAAGGTTGTTAAAAAAGCGGGCTCCGAGATAGAGGTAGGGGGAGTTATATCAAAGTTGAAAGAATCTGCGGCAAAGAAAAAAAGGGTGATGGTGGCTGCGGCTGGGGCTGTTCTTATATTTGCAGGCGCTGTCTCAGGATTTTTTATTTATAACGGCATAATGAAAAATAAGGCTCAAAAACTCGAATACGAGGCGTATAAGATGTATTACGGCTTATACCTGACACAGTCTGTGGCAGGCGAAGAACAATATAAAAAGGCATTGGAACTCTTTAAGCAGGCCTACGATGCAAAAAAATCACCTGTGTCCCTGTTCTATATCGCAAACTGCTATTATGAGACAGGCAGATATGAAGAAGCATTAAATACGCTCGGGGAATTAAACCGGAAATTTCCCGATGACGAGAGATTCGTCCCTCTGTCATATTATAAGATGGCAATGGTCAGCCTTAAGAGGGGAGAGAATGAAGAGGCGCTTAAAGCCCTCGATATACTTTACCGATATAAGACAGGCACATACAAAGACCTTTCCCTTCTCGAATCAGGCAGGATACTTGAGGCAATGGGCAAGGCTGATGATGCAAAGAGAAAATATGAAGAGCTGACAAAAAACTTTCCGCAGTCTCCTTTTGCGGAAGAGGCGCAGATAAGGGCTGGAGAGAAAAAGAGTTAACTCGCCAAAGACGGATTAATCTATAGCGGTGTTTTTCTTATTGCTCAAGGATGTGACAAGCAGCTTCCTGTGTTTGGTCTTAACAATTTTTCTCTTTTTTGATTTTTTGTAAGACGCCTTTCTCATTTCAAACCTATCGTCCCTGTCGAGTTCAAATTTTTCTTTCGGAGGAAGAGAGAGCAGCGCGCCAGGCTTCAAGGGGATTACCCTGGACATGGAATTGAGCGCGAGGATTGACTTGACGGTGACCCCTTCTTTTTTTGCAATCCTGTCGATGGTCTCTCCCTTTTTAACAGTGTATGTCTCAACAGTGAACCTTTCATCTTCAGGGATGTCGGCAAGATTTTGCAAAAAGATTTCTTTGGCGCCGGCAGGTATCCTTAGAATATAAAGAGGCATGTCCGGCGGCGTACACCATCTCCTTAATTCAGGGTTTAACTCTCTGATTACAGATACCGTTGTATCAGCGCATCTTGCAGCAACCTCGAGGTCGAGGGGGCCTGTTACCGTAACCTCGTCATAATTAAAGGGCTGATGATATTCGATGTTTTTAAAACCATATTCTTCCGGGTTCACTGCGATCATGCTGGCGGCTATGAAATGCGGCACGTAGTTTTTAGTTTCTCTTCTTATATGACGGGTCTTTAACAGCGACCAGTAATCGTCGGATTTTGAGCGGTGCAGCGCCCTCAGTATCTTGCCTTCTCCTGCATTGTATGCGGCCATCGCAAGGTTCCATGAACCGAACATCCCGTGAAGGTCTTTCAGATAGTCTGCGGCAGCCTCTGTGGATTTTACGGGGTCCCGTCTTTCATCCCTCCACCAGTCTATTACAAGCCCGTACCTTCTTGCCGTTGATGAGATAAACTGCCACGGCCCGACCGCCCTTGCAACAGAATATGCGTACGGATTAAAGCCGCTCTCGATAAGAGAGAGAAATACTATGTCTTCGGGTATATTTTTATTTTTAAGTATCTCTTTCATCAGTTCAAGATACTTCCCTGAACGGCTCAGATAGAGAGAAAATCTTTCTCTTATCCTGTCCGAAAAAAGAGATATGCTGTTATCCACTGCCTTTACTGCCGCCGGATTGGACCTGTACGGTGTGATATTAGGCCCCGGCAGAGGCTCCCTTATGCCGGGTTCCGCCTTTACGGCGGCCTCTGACGGCATCTCGGATGTTGTTTTTTCCAATGCCTGCGGGTCGCCCGCAGGTTTTTCCCGCTCCGGCTCAGAGGCATAAGCAGGCGCAAAGAAAAACAGTATCAGCAGCAAAACAATAGGTATACGCAGCTTTTCCATCATATCTAATTCTTAACCTAACCCCTCACTTTTGTCAAGGCAAAAGTTCCTTATCTGTAATTAAAAGCAAAACATATACCACAAAATAAGTTAAAGGCATGCTTAGCTAACTCATTGCAATGGCTTGATATTCTTTCTTTTGATAATCCGTTGAAAAGCCCTTGCAGCCCAAAAATTGACAATTAGCGTAAGTAACCTCTCAAAATATGTAAGTAAGTCTTTATTCGGTCTTTTTCCAAAATACAGCCTTAAAACTGCTATAATACAAACACTTTAATATGAGCAGAATAATAGCAATAGCTAATCAAAAAGGCGGCGTCGGCAAGAGCACGACCGCAGTAAATCTTGCCGCATCGCTGGCACTGGCGGAAAAAGACATCCTTGTTATAGATACAGACCCGCAGGGAAACTCCACAAGCGGACTCGGCATAACAAGGGACAACCTTGATAAGACCCTCTACGATTTTTATTCCAAAAGGTGCGATATAGGCGATGCAATAAAAGAGACGGCTGTCGGGCACCTTGCCATAATCCCTTCAACGGTGGACCTTCTCGGCGTTGAAATAGAGCTTATCGGACGCGAAGGCCGGGAACATATTCTTTCTGATTCAATAAATGCCCTGCGCGACCGCTACCGTTACATATTTATTGATTGCCCGCCGTCTCTGGGTCTTTTAACCTTAAATGCGCTTGTGGCTGCCGACTCTGTGCTGGTCCCTGTCCAGTGCGAATATTATGCGCTCGAGGGTCTCGGTCTCCTGACAAATACAATCAGATTAATAAGAAATTCATTCAATCCAGGGCTTGATATGGAAGGCATTGTGCTCACGATGTTTGACTCCAGAAACACGCTGGCACGACAGGTTGAAGAAGAGGTAAGAAAGCATTTCGGAGACAAGGTATATAATACAGTGATCCCGAGGAATGTAACGCTGAGCGAAGCGCCGAGCCACGGCAAGCCTGCTCTTTTTTACGATGCCAGATCTAAAGGCGCTCAAAGCTATTTATCCCTGGCAAAGGAGATATTAAATGAAAACAGCACTGGGCAAAGGGCTTGAGGCCCTGATACCTGAAAAAGGCGAAGAAGTCCTGCATCTGGAGATTAACCGCATATTTCCAGGCGGAGAACAGCCGCGGAAGACATTCAGAGACAGTTCTCTGAAAGAGCTTGCTGTTTCAATAAAGGAAAAGGGAGTTCTTCAGCCTGTTATAGTCTCAAGGCTCGGCGATGGATCATTCAGGCTTGTTGCAGGCGAACGCAGATGGAGGGCGTCGCAGCTTGCAGGCCTCAAAAAAATCCCTGCAATCGTAAAAAATGTCGCTTCAAAAGACGCGCTTGAAATAGCTCTCATAGAAAACATACAGAGGGAAGACCTGAACCCGGTTGAGACCGCAGAGGCATTCAATAAACTGCTGAAAGATTTTAATCTCACACAGGAAGAACTCTCGGAAAAAGTCGGAAAGGAAAGGGCTACCGTAGCCAATTACCTGAGACTTTTGAAGCTTCCCGAGGAGATAAAGCCCTTAGTCACCGACGGATCCCTGAGCATGGGACATGCCAGGGCAATTCTCTCGATCGAGGGAAGGGCGCATCAGATAGAGGCTGCAAGAAGGATTATAACCAAAGGCCTGAGCGTCAGGGAGGCTGAGGCGCTGGCGAAAAACATTTCTGTTGCCGGGACCAAGAAGCCGAAAGGCCATAAGGCCCCTGAAATAGCGTCCCTTGAAGATAAACTCATAAAAAGTCTCGGCACAAAAGTGAGGGTTCATCATAAAGGCAAAAAAGGCGGAAAGATAGAGATAGAATATTATTCTCTCGATGAACTGGACAGGCTTTTGGATATATTGCTGGCGTAATTAGAAAACGCTCGTCAGTTCCACGGACTCTTTCGGCCAGATTTCTATAGCTCCTTCATTGGTCCGCACCCTTATGGAATCCGCCAGTTCAGCGCTTGGGAGAAGGAGTTCTTTTTCACTTCCGTCGAATCCCCTTTTTATGTTTACAACAATCCCCCAGTCTATGACCGTGCCGGTCTTGTTCTCATCCTTAAGCGTTATGCTGACGCCTCTTTTTAATGAGTTAATCTTATTATTGTTCATAAAGTCTTTCTCCCCATTTTTCATTATGCCGCTACCCCGGCAGGCACAAGCAATTTCTTGTCCCTTTTCTTTTCAGGCATTTCCCGCGCTATCATTTTATTTGCCATGTTGTATAACCGGAGCTGCTCAAAAAAGTTCAGGCCGGCTATTTTTGCGCATACGCCGAAACCCTCTCCGTCAAAAAACCTTACGGCGTCTGCCCTCTCGTTTTTGTCCCACAGGTCTTCCATCGTCTGCAACATTATCGCTTCGGCAAGTGTCTTTGCGCTCATAACCTTTCTCCTTTCTTTAAAAAAATTTTAATGTTTTAAGACGTTTAAGGCGTTATTCTTTATTTAAGAAACTTGAAATCAGACTAAAACTTCATATTTTTCAGAGACTAACTTCAGATAAAAAGGACATTTTTTGTGTTGTTTGCCGGTGCAATATTCCCTGAGTTCAAACAGGCTCGGGTCGTAAGGTTGTTCATTTGCCATACACGAAAAAATTACCCATTTCATCAGATGAGGGCACTTCATTTTTCTTTCCTTTTTGCCTTTGCCAGTTTTTTATAAATGTCACATTCTTTAAAATTTTCCCCGCAGTAATATATGGCTGCCTCAACTTTCAGGCTGTCCAGCGTTACAATGTAACAATCATCATCCGGGTTTTGAACGAAGGGGCACAATCTGGAGAAATCCTCTTTTTTGGCCATTTCTATTAACGGCATCTCAAAATCTTTTATTTCATATTCTATGACCTGCATATCAAATCTCCTTCTGTCTGTTATAAACCAAGAACCGTGCCAGAAGATTTAGAAAAGAGATGTGGCGTTTTATGGTGCAATATCAACATGTTATAGCAAAAGAGGGATGTTAAGAAGGCAGCGGGAAGTGTGGCATGCCACATAGCATCATGCCACATAAGTGGGGCGCGCCCCACTTATGTGCTAAGTATTGTCCTTTATCTTATATCTTTCGATTTTTCTGTAAATGGTCTTTCTGTCTATTCCGAGCAGGCGCGCTGCCCTTGCCTTATTCCACGAAGTTTTTTCAAGGGCATTGGTAATCTCCCTTATCTCATCTTGTCCTTCCCTGAGACTTAATTTAGCTCCTGAAAAGTTTTTAATCTCCGGCGGAAGCAGGTCGAGGGTGATGGTGTTCTGCCTGCAGAGTATAAAGGCGTGTTCCAGTGTGTGCTCAAGCTCTCTTATATTCCCGGGCCAGTTGTATTCCATGAAAATCTTCTGGACATCATCGGATATCCCTGTAATGCTTTTGCCTAATTTTGCATTGAACTTTGATATGAAATGGTTCACAAGCAGGGGAATATCTTCCCTTCTCTCCCTTAACGGCGGCAGATTTATTTCGATAACCTTCAGACGGTAATATAGATCTTCTCTAAATGCGCCCTTTTTTATCTTTTCAACAAGGTTATGATTTGTTGCTGCTATTACCCGCACATCAACCTTAACAGGAGTCGAATCCCCGACCCTCTCGAATTCCCTCTCCTGGATAACCCGCAGGAGTTTCAGTTGTATGGCAGGTGATATATCGCCTATCTCATCCAGAAAGATAGTCCCGCCGTCTGCTTTCTGAAACCTGCCTATCTTATCCCGGACAGCTCCTGTAAAGGCGCCCCTGATATGACCGAAGAGTTCGCTTTCAAGGAGGTTCTCTGAGAGCGCGGAGCAATTTACCTTTACCAGGGGCTTGCTTGAGCGCCTGCCTTTGTAATGGAGCGCCTCGGCAACAAGCTCCTTGCCTGTCCCGCTTTCTCCTGTAATCATGACAGTGGTCTGGACGTCTGCAAGGTCTTCGATAAGCAGATATACCTTCTGTATCCTTTCGCTTTTACCGATGATGTTATGAAAGCGCCTCCGTTCTTCAAGATTGCGCTCGAGGTCGGCCAGATGAGTTTCATCCCTGACAACAAGGACCGCCCCTGAGAAATTCCCATGATTGTCGAGCAACGGGGAGGCAGTGATGGACACGACCTGCCCCCTGCGGTTTTTAGAGCATTCAAAGCGCGATGCCTCAACCGTCTGTTTTTTCCCGATGGTTTCTTTGAGCGTTTCAAGGCATCTGTCGCATTCCGGTTGCAGGGAGTCAAATGTTTTGCCGATTACGCTGCGTGAGAAACCGCAAACATTTCCTGCAGCCTCGTTTACTGCAACGATTACAAGCTCTTTATCCACTGTGATTATTGCGTCCCTGACGCTCCTGAAAATAGCCTCGAGATTCGAATGATATTTTTCTTTTTCATCATTTAGAATTTTATGCTTCAGCGCCAGGCGGGTGGAATGGAGCAATGTCTCCTGCGAAACCGGCTTAGTAACATAATCAAAGGCCCCGAGTCTTAGCGCATCGGATACGGTCTCGATATTCGGGTATCCGGTCATCATGATAACAGGGCAGGAAGGATTCCTCTCTTTTACCTTCTGCAGGACGTCAATGCCGGTCTTGTCCCCAAGAAGGATATCTGCAAATATTACGTCAAAATCTCTTGCCTCGATTTTTGCTGCTGCGCTGCCGAAGTTTTCTGCGGTGTCAACATCATATCCTTCTTCTGATAAAAAACTTTCAAAAGTAAACCTTATGCTTTCTTCGTCATCTACTACAAGAATCCCCGGCTTCATCGTCCGCTCCTTAAAGCTGCTTCAGGCAGGGCAATTGTAATTTCTGTAAATTCTCCTTCAACACTTTCAATCTTCAGATTGCCGCCGTGGTCCTCGATAATGCCGTGACTTATGCTTAGCCCCAGCCCGGTCCCCTTGCCGCTCGGTTTTGTCGAGAAAAACGGATTTATTACTTTATCAACCACACCCGCAGGGATGCCTGAGCCTTTATCATGAAATATTACCCGCACATGCCGTTGACCGTCAATTACTGTTTCAGAGCCCGATATTTCAAGAATTTTGTCCTCATCCGGCTCGTTATATTTTTGATTCAGGGCATAACGCGAGTTATTTATTACATTCAGGAAGACCTGCTGGATCTGCTGGGAATTTGCAAATATTTCAGGCAGGTCTTCAGGCATGTTTACTTTTAGTTTTATGCCGTCTCTCAGTATTTGGGCCTCGGTAAGCAGAAGCGCATCATGCAATATCCCTGAGATATTATAGATGCTTTTTTCTTCTGTTCTCTTTCGGGCAAATGAAAGGAGGCTTTTCACGATATTTGCAATGCGATCGCCTTCCTTTATAATCCTGCGCGCAATCTCGCTTTCCCTGCTCTCTTTGTCCATTTTGTTGACTAATATCTGCGCATAATTAATGATGCCGTTCAGGGGATTGTTGATCTCGTGGGCCACTCCTGCCGCAAGCTCGCCCAGTGATGCGAGATGGGCGCTTTGCATAGCCTCTGATTGCAGTTTTACCTTCTCGGTTACATCAATAAGACTCAGCACCAATCCATGAACATTTTCCTCATTATCCATTACAGGCTGCAGGCTCCAGTCCCAATAAGTGACTCCGCGCTCCTGATGTTCCGTATATTGAAAGGGTTTAGCGTAAGTAAAGTAAGATTCGCCTGTAGCGACGACTTGCCTGAATATCTCCTCGTTTTCTTTATTCGGATACAGCTCGAAGTGGTTCTTGCCGACAAAGAATTTGGGATCCCGTCCGTCCGTCAGCGCATAAAGGGGGTTTACCCGTATAAAGTTGAATTCCGTATCCATATACGCTATCAGGATATGGATATTTGAAAAGATGTTTTCCAGCAGCTCCGAGGTCTCAATCAGTTTTTTCTTGTCGAGCCGGCGTTCATGGCGAAGCTCTGCTTCGCGAAGCTCTCTTTCGACTGCCGGGTTAAGCCGTTTTAGATTCCCTTTTATGATGTAGTCGTGAGCGCCGGCCTTCATTGTCTCTACGGCGATATCCTCGCCGATGTTTCCTGAGACAACGATGAACGGCAGATCGAGACCGCTTTTCTTAAGGACATTTAAAGCTCTCGGGCCGGTAAATTTGGGCAACACATAATCCGAAATAATGATGTCCCATTTCTTTTTTTCGAGAGCATCCTTCATGTCGTTGGGGGTTTCTACCCGCTCAAAAATCGGCTCATATCCGCCCCGTTGCAGCTCGCGGATCAGCAAAACGGCGTCATCTTCCGAATCCTCGACGATTAAAATACGTAATGACTTAGTCATAAATTTAGTTTCAAGTCTTAAACTCCCCTCCTTAGTTAAGGAGGGGTGGGGGTGGTTTGCCCTGAAAATTTACCACCCCTTAATCCCCTCCTAAAATAGGAGGGGAGCTAAACTGTTTTCCTACGGCGCCTCATTCAGAACCAGCCAATAAAGCCCCAACTGCTGCACTGCCTCTGCGAACCGGTTAAAGTCAACAGGCTTTCGGATATAACTGTTTGCGCCGAGCTTATAGCTCTCAACCCTGTCTTTATCCTCGTTTGATGTTGTTAAAACAACAACAGGCAGGAGTTTTGTCTTTTCATCAGAGCGTATGCGCTGCAGCACCTCAAGCCCGTCCATCCTCGGCATCTTTAAATCGAGCAAAACCACCTGAGGCATGGTCGTTGTGTCCAGGTCCTTGAATTTTCCTGTGCCGAAAAGATAGTCTACGGCCTCGACTCCATCCTGCGCCACAATCACCTCGTTCAGGATATTGTTTTTTTTGAGCGCCCGAAGCGTGAGCTTCACATCGTCCGGATTGTCTTCTACTAAGAGAATGTGCTTGTTTTTCATCATGCTCCAATTTCAATATATTACCACCCCTTAATCCCCTCCTAAAATAGGCGGGGAGTTTTGGGTTTTGTTCTTCAGCTGCCCCTCCTTGGTTAAGGAGGGGCAGGGGTGGTTTGACCCAGTGTAAAATAAACCGTCGTTCCTTTTCCCATCTCGCTTTCAGCCCATATCTTCCCGCCGTGCTTGGTGATTATTTTGTAAACAGTGGCAAGGCCGACGCCGAGTCCGGAAAATTCATTTTCTGAATGAAGGCGCTGAAACGGCATAAAGAGCTTGTCCGCATACTTCATATCAAAGCCTGCGCCGTTATCGCGGACGAAGTAAACGGTTTCACCACCCCGGCCTTTGGCCACCCCTCCTAATTTAGGAGGGGAATTTTCTGAATCCACAAGCTCCCCTCCTTGGTTAAGGAGGGGATTAAGGGGTGGTTTGCTCTGTATTTGTCCAAATTCAATCTTCGCAGCTTTGCGCTTACCCGTAAACTTCCATGCATTGGCAAGTAAATTTTCCATGACTATCCGGAGCAGGTCAAAATCTCCATGAATCTTTATTTTTTTGGCTATAACAAACTCTGCCGAGCGCTCAGGCTGAGATTTTTTTAGCTCGTAGGCAATCACCTCCGCCATATCGCTGAGATTAACTGTATTCTCCCTGAGTTCACCTTGGGTCAAACGCGACATCGTCAGCAAGGAATCAATCTGCTGGGACATCCTCTTGCTTGCCGCGACAATGCGCTTGCAGAAATCTTTTCCGGTTGCATCGAGCTTATTTGCATAATCTTCCAATATAGCCTTTGAAAATCCCTCGATGCTCCTGAGCGGCGCCTTGAGTTCGTGGGAAATCGTGTAGGAATATACCTCAAGGTCGCGATTGACTGTCTGTACTTCGGCTTGTGACTGTTTCAGCGCCTCTTCCATTTTCTCGCGCTCGGTGATGTCCCGGAAGACCAGCACCACGCCCATAATGTTTCCCTTGTCATCTTTGATGGGCGCGGCGCTGTCATCTATAGGAATTTCTTTTCCTTCTCTGGCTATTAATATTGTATGGTTCGCAAGACCCACTGTAACGCCTTCGCGTATTACCCTTAAGACAGGGTTCTCTACGGCTTGGCGGGTATCCATGTTCATTATGTTGAACACTTCCGCCATTTCCTTGTTTAACGCGTTTTTCATCTTCCAGCCTGTAAGCCCCTCGGCGACCGGATTCATAAACGTTATCAGTCCCTTTTTATCCGTGGCAATTACCGCATCCCCAATGCTCCTCAAAGTTGTCGAATACCATTTCTTGCTCTCTTTTAATTCCTTTTCCATTTTGTGCCTGTATAAAGCCATGTCCACAGTAATGTGCAGTTCCCTCTCCTGAAAAGGTTTGACGATATAGCCGTAAGGCGCGGTTATTTTTGCGCGGCTGAGGGTATTGTCATCTGCATAGGCGGTGAGAAATATGATCGGAATATCAAAGCGAGACCGGATTTGTTCGGCGGCTGCCACGCCGTCCATCTTGCCCGGCATCATGATATCCATTAGTATAAGATCGGGCTGCAACGCCTCTACTTTCCTGACCCCTTCCTCTCCGGAATGAGCAATGTCAGGCAAGGGATATCCCATGTCGGCCAGTCTTTGTTGTATGTCCATAGCTTCAATGGCTTCGTCTTCAACTATCAGTATCTTCGCATCCGTCATTTTCAGCCTCCACCCTCAATTTTTGCCGCAAAGGAAATCACAAATTCTGCTCCGCCGCCTCTGCCGATCTGAATGCTGCCGTTGAGCTGTCTCACCAGAGCGCTGACTAATTTCAATCCGAGCGAGCTGCAATTCTGAATTTCAAAGCCCTCAGGCAGTCCTATGCCGTTGTCGCTCACCGTCAGCAGAAATCCGCTTCCGGTATCTCGGCGCATGTCAATGCGGATTTCACCGGGCTTCTCCAGAGTTCTCGAAGCAGGAAAGGCATGCTTCAGAGAATTAGAGACCAGCTCATTGATGATCAGAGCGCAGGGGATCGTCATATCCACATCGAGGGAAACGTCTTTCACGATCACCTGCGAACGAATGACCCTCGCTGCCGCTCCATAAGAAACGAAAAGGTAATTGGCAAGGCTTTCGATATACTCCCGGAAGTCTATCTTCGCCAGAGACTCGGACTGGTATAATTTCTCGTGGATAAGCGCCATGGAATAAACCCTGTTCTGGCTCTCTTTAAACATGGTTATTGCAGTCTCGTCTTTTATTTGAGACAGTTGGAGATTGAGCATGCTCTGGATTATCTGGAGATTATTTTTGACTCTGTGATGTATTTCCTTAAGGAGCGCCTCTTTCTCTCCGAGCGATTTCTTGACCTGTTCCTCAATTTTTTTGCGCACCTCCATCTCTTCGAGGAGTTGCGTGTTGGCGGCCTCTGTCTTCACGCGTTCCCTGTCAAAATCCTCGAGAAGATTCAACATGGCCTTTTGAGTGCCTTCAAGTCTGTCCTTTTCATTTGAAAAGTCATCGAGGATATTAAGGACCGCTCGCTGCGAATTTTCAAGCTGCCCTTTCTCATTGGAAAAATCATCGAGGATATTGAAGACCGCCCTCTGGGTTTCTTCAAGCCGCCCCTTCTCTCCGGAAGAATCATCGAGGATATTGAAGACCGCCCTCTGTGTCTCTTCAAGC
>SCSY01000312.1 GCA_004298625.1 Nitrospirota bacterium
CCTAAAGTTTTAATTTGATGTTGACAAAGCTGCTCCAATAGTAAATACTAACACCAGAAAATACTCTCTGAAGAGAATCATGGTTCATAAGGGGGTGATGGAGAAACAAGCCGTTTTGTAAGTTTGGTATGCATTCCTTAAATCTCGAATAAAAATAAACACGGGGAGGAAGTAAATGAAGAAATTTTTGGTTTTGTTTGTTGCTGTGCTGTTTGTATGCGCAGGTTATCTTGCATACACAACTCTTGATTCAAAAGCACCTTCAGTTGTAGCGGCTAAAGCAAAGACATACACGGCAACCGTATATGTTGCAGGTCATGGCGGCCACTTTGCCAAGGCGGATGTAACGGTAGACCCGAATAACGCTGATGACCCGATAAAAGTAAATGGCCTTGACAAGGTTGACATCGGGCCGACAAAAACCCACAAAACTCATGATGCGCGTATTGATGCAACCGACAGCAACATTCTTTTCTGGTCAACTTATGTGCTTGATGAACAGGGAAAACAGCATGTAGGCAAGTCCGACCTGAAAACAGGCAAGGTTATCAAGGACGTGGCAATGGATCCTGATCCGAGGGCTCTCGGCAAGACAGGCCCGATTTATTGTGCATCAGGACAGTCCAAAAAATACTTCATGCCTGTTTTTATGGGTTCAGAAGGTTATGTTGATGTTTTTGACAAGGCGACACTGGATCATAAGCACAGGGTATTCGTAAGCGACCTTGGATATAAGGCAGGCACATACCAGTTTGTGCACGGCATCAATTCCAATGACATGAAGAAGTTCGTTATCGCCATTTCCCAGAAGGGCGAGGATGGAAAGATGAACGGCAAGCAGGATATTATTCTTGTTGACATGGCATCCCTGGAAAAGGGCAAGATGAAAGAGCTTGCAAGGGCTACATTTGCAGGCGAGGCAGGAAAGACCATCACCTTCAGGCAGTATTTCAGCAAGGATGATAAATACATCTTCCAGTCTGCCGGCGACAGGATGTGGGTAATTGACGCAGCCACGCTTAAACTTGTGGATGAAAAGATGACAAAACCTGCTTACGGCGAGGATCACGATGTAATGCCTTCTCCTGACGGCAAGTATGCGCTCCTTACCTTAAGGACCGCAGATACGGTTGGATGCGACCCTGAAGGCAAACCGATGATGGACAAAGAAGGCAAACCGTTAAAGATTACCGACGGCGTGCTTGCGCTTTATGACGTTGACGCCCAAAAACTGACCGGCAAAACCGTATCAGTATGCTTTGGCTGCCACAAGGGCATGGGACTCGGCGATAAGAACGCGGTGCTCTGCGGACTCGACGCAAACTACAAAAAATAACATTTCAGTATAGTATTATTTCCATGCGGCCTTCGGGCCGCATGGAAATAAATCTGCCTGATACTCTATAATTAATATTATGCCTGCGTTTACATTCTTGTCTTTTGCATTGAGAAATCTGAAAAGAAAACCGCTTCGTACGGCAATGCTTGTATTCTCCATAGCTCTTCTTGTGTCTGCGCTTGTCTTTATTCTCTCTTTTGTGCGGCGCGTTGATTCCGTGATAAAAGTAACGTCGGATAGGCTCGGCTCCGATATAATCGTTGTGCCCGCAGGTTCGCGCGGCGCAGCAGAAGACATTCTTCTTGAAAATAAAGTGAAATCATTCTATATGGATATGGCTGTTATGGATAAATTAAGGCATATCAAAGATATTGATGCCCTTACCGGTCAGACCTATCTTGTGAGTATTGTCGGCCAGTGCTGCGATGTTCCGGAAACTATTGTTGTTGCCTTCAATCAGGATTCCGACTTCATCATCAAGCCGTGGCTTGTCAAAAAGCTCGGCAGGAAACTGGGGAAGGGCGAGGCGATAGTAGGAAGCGAGTCGGCCATGAATATAAGCGTCGGTCTTACCGAGGTGGACAGCGTGCTTTTCGGCAATATGTTCAAGATGCTCGGGGTCCTTGAAAAGACCGGCACCGGACTTGATACGGCGATATTTATAGACGAATCAAACATAGGCGATATACTTAAAAGCGGGAAGACGATTCTTAAACCGGAACAGATATCAATCATATTTGTTAGAGTCAAAAAAGGAGCGGATCCGGTTGCAGTGGCGGGAAAGATCGAGGATTCGATAATTGAGGTAGATGCGGTTGCAAGGAAGGATATCGGCAGGAATATTCTCGATACGCTGAGAGACCTGAACCGCATATTTATCGTAACTGTCGCTATCGCATCCATGCTTTCGATAGCTCTTGTATGGGCGGTATTTTCTGCGATTGCCAACGAACGAGCCTGGGAGATCGGGGTCATAAGGGCTATAGGCGCCCGCCAGTCTCACGTAAGCAGATTTTTTCTTATCGAGGTGCTCTTCATCGGCTGCATCGGCAGTATTTTGGGAATCCTGGCTGGAACGGCAGTTTCCATTTTATTGGCAAAGCACTTCATGCTGTTGAAGAACGTAACTGCCGATCTCGGGATGATAGAACGTCTTTTAATAGCGCTTATCAGTTTCGTTGCCGGCGTGGGGATATGTATTATCGGCGCGCTTTCTCCGATACAGAGGTTGAAGAAGATGGAACCACTGCTCGCGATTAAGGGGGATTGAATTGGCTCAGATCGAAATCAGGGACGTCTCGAAGATATTCACTGTCGGCGATTTGCAGATCAGGGCTGTGGATGATGTCTCGCTCGGCATAGAGAAAGGTGAATTCCTGTCCATCGTGGGACACTCAGGATCAGGCAAAACAACGTTTCTTTCTATTATCGGCGGTATCATGAAACCCACGTCTGGAAGAGTCCTATTTGAAGGTAAAGACATCAGTTCCCTGGATGATGCCGGATTGTCGGGATACAGGAATAACACGGTCGGGTTCATGTTCCAGTTTGCAAGCCTTCTTCCCATTCTCACGGCGTGGGAAAACGTTCTTCTGCCGTGTCTTTTCGGTTCCGGATGCGATGTTAATGATAAAAAAAGGGCTGAGGAGCTTCTTCACCTCGTGGGACTTGGCGACAAGATCAATGCATATCCTTCTCAGCTTTCAGGAGGCCAGCAGAGGAGGGTGGCAATTGCTCGGGCCTTCATGAATGCGCCTGAGGTGATACTTGCGGATGAGCCGACAGGGGATCTTGATGAGGAGACTGAGGCGGAGATAATGGAGCTTTTCAAGAAACTTAACAGGGAACAGAACGTTACCTTCATATTTATAACGCACAACCTCGACCTCGCAAGACAGGCTCAGAAACAGATAAGGATGACGCACGGCGTTATCAAAGAGATTTAGTTTTGAGTTATTGTTAGATAGACAGGATACGGTATTTGAGCGGTTTTGAATTCTGCCGCCATTTAGGCGGGACAGAATTCACCTCGGAGCGAAGCGAGAATGAGCGAAAATGCTGTATCCTGTCTATCTAATATCTCAGAAAAGTTTTATTCCTTTTTCGATATCTTCAGTCTTTATTATTAAATTACCATCCCCGGTCTTGCTCTTAAGCAGTATAGGGCTGCAGTCCTTGTTTTCCCATACCTCATCTGCAATCCTGAACTTAAGTTTGCATTCGTTGCAAATAAGGTCTGCCCCTTCTTCGCGGTAGCCCTTTTTCTTCTTATAGCATATATAACAGGCGTCAAAAAATGCGGAGAGTTTTCCTGCACCGTCGGTCCTTATAAAAAAATTTATGCGCTTGCCTGATTTTTTATATGTGAAAAAATGAACCTTCCCGTCCTTCACTTCACTTACTGGTATAGATATGACTTCTTCCTTTGCTGTTATAACCTTATGTTCCTTCGGCAGATTGCTGCACGCGGCAGAAAGGATTAAGACGACTAAGCTGAGAGCAATAAATCGATATTTTTGCATTTTTTATTATAACAGATGTCCTCTCACCCATTTCCATAGGCGACACTTACACGAATCTGTGTCAACGATGAGCTTGAGGGGCGCGCGGCAGTTCCGCGCGATCCCTTGAAGCGCTTCGTTATGAGTTTTATATTATTTGAGTAAATATTTATTGAAGGCGATCGCATGAGATTCGTTTGGAATTAATTTACCTTCAGTCCATTTTTTGATAGATTCACTGTCGAAATTCTTTTCAAATCTTTTAATCATTTTTATTGCATTTAGCAGTAATTCTTGATCATTCCCTTCTCCTTTTGTAACCCATTCCAGTAATTCTCTATTATCGTTTTGATTAAGTATCTTTTGAATATTCTGATAGCATTCAAGTGAGATTGATATTTGCCTATAGATCTCCCACGCCATTTCTCTATTATAATTAACTAATTTGCCGTATTTTTTATCGAAAGCAATCGCCAATACAAGGCTTGTGACAGTAATTGCTGTACCTAAAATACTTAACAAGACATTGATATCCATATTGCCCCCTTTACAGTATGCAATTTAATTTTCGCTTTGTCGTATAGCCGCACAACATATAACATATCAACCTGCCTTTTTCTGGTGATATGTTACCACAGTATCACAGCGTGATGAATAAAAAATCCTTTAAATCATCAAATTTTTTACGCATTGCTTGGTATTTCGTGGTAATATGGCCTAAAAGCCAATTTGGTAAAATATGGGAAAAGTGTCAGGCTTGCATTTTATGATTTAACATCTTTGCTGAACTCTCGGCTCGGATATTTGGTAATATATAAACAGAGATATTGAAGGAGGCAATAACGGAAAGATGGAAAAACAGCCCAAAAGAACAAATGTGCCGACGCGTGAACAGGTAATTTCAATCTTGAAAAAAGAATTGCCCTATCTGAAGGACAAATATGGCGTTGAAAGAATTGTCCTGTACGGCTCTTTTGCTAAAGGGACACAGAGGAAAAAGAGCGATATTGATATCCTGGTTGATATTAGAAGATCTATAGGTCTTGAATTTGTGTCGCTTGCCGACAGGCTGGAAGAGATTCTGGGCAGAAAAGTTGATGTGGCAACTTATAATCACTTTAAATCAAGTTTTCATAATCCCAGATATAAGCATATCACAGAAGACATCAGGAAGAGCATGATTTATGTCTAAAAAACGAAGAGATGCTGATTTTATTTTCATTTTGGCATAGATTATAAGATCGTCTGGAACATCGCAAAAAAGGAACTCCCTAAACTGCGTAAGCAGGTAAAAGAGCTTTTAAAGCAGGAATCCGATTAGCCCGTCTTTTAGACGTTTTCGACCATCTCCCAGACTCCGCAGGGGCAGACGCCCGCGCAGAAGCCGCAGCCAATGCACTTTTCGTCATCAACAACATACTCGTATGAGCCGCCTTCGTGATCAACCCTGCTTATAGCTCCCCAGTAACATGTTGCCTCGCACATATGGCAGTCTCTGCACGTTGCGCATGACATGCACTTTTCAGCCTCTTTTTCAGGGGTGAAGTCGCCTGCGCATGTGTCGTAGTATTCTGTCTTTATTTTTTCGTATGCTATGGGCTGTTTTATCTCAGGCCATCTTGGCGCATGCATAATCTGGTAATTGATATAGTCTGCCGCAAGCCTTCCGTGTCCGATTGCGTGTGTCACGAGACCCAGAGCCGTTGCATCTCCGATTGCATAGACCTTCACGTCCGATGTCTGGTAGTTTTCATTAACCTGGAGCCAGCCTTTTTCCGTATGAACAGAAGGCGGCAGGAAGTCGAGCATCGGTATATCGCCTATGGACATCACTACAAAATCGGCATCAATCGAAGAGCCGTCTTTGAAATAGAGCCTCTTTTCTTTCTTATCATATCTGTCGGTGAATCTGGGCCAGAGCACCTTTGTGCCCTTGGCGATGGCTATTCTCATCTCCTCGCCGAAGGCGGCAGGTTTCTGTATATCAACCGCAACAACAGATTCAGCGCCGTTGTTGAATGCCTCTGACGCAACATCCATTCCGACATTGCCGGCTCCGATCACGACGACCTTCTTTCCTTTTAGCTCGGGCTTTTTGCCGAGGTTTATGTCCTTGAGAAAATCATATGCAGAGACTGTATCGTCAGAGCCCGGAAATGTTACCTTTCTCGGCTGGTGCGCTCCGCATGCAAGGACAACTATCTCGTGGTCCTTATATATCTGATTGAATTTATCCTTGTCCACTTTTGTGGAAAGATGCAGATTAATTCCGAGCTCTTTAAACCTCGATACCTCTTTTTCGAGAATCTCATGCGGAAGCCGCTCTCTCGGAATGCAGAGTTCGATCTTTCCTCCGAGTTTTTCCGTTGATTCATAAAGGTCAACATCATGCCCTTTTAACGCAAGCTGCCAGGCAGCGCTCATTCCCGCAGGGCCGCCGCCGATTACCGCAATCTTATGTCCTGTCGCTGCATTTTTTTTCGGGGTCGGCAGGTTAAGTGAAAGCTCGCCCATCTTATCTATGGCAAGGGGTTTGTCGAGTCTTGCCCTTGTGCAGGCCTGCATACAGAGGTTAGGGCATATCTCGCCGCAGACAGTTGCAGGCATAGGGCTGTATTTTAATACGAGTTCAAGTGCCTCATTAAGTTTGCCCTGTCTTATCAGGGCAGCCCTCTTATGTGACGGTATATGAGT
This sequence comes from Nitrospirota bacterium, assembly GCA_004298625.1. GTDB lineage: Bacteria > Nitrospirota > Thermodesulfovibrionia > Thermodesulfovibrionales > UBA1546 > SCSY01. Next base: position 6,535 of record SCSY01000312.1, read on the forward strand.
AGGACACGCATACGCGCATGGAGGCGCGAATTTCTCATTCGACCATACAGGCCTGTTTCTTCTTTCATTTCCTGTTGTAATATAGGGTAGGAGTGAAAGCTCATGGCCGAGGTATTCCGCAAAAAGGCCGCCGCTTCCCACTGCTTTTTCCCACATGTTTTTCCTGAAATCGGCGGCAGGCATCTTGAGCCATTTTCTTCCGCGCTTTTCCTGGGGCGTGTATGAAACGAGTTTTTTCCAATCATCGGAAGACCTCGTGAGTTCGTCATAATACGATTGTCTTTCAATGGCTTCGAGGAATGGTTTCATGTTCGTCTTAAGCCATTCCCAGTCCTGTGGGGTAAGGTCAAGAAGCTTCACATCTTTTTCGCTGTAACCCTGGATAGGGCCCCTGAAATAAATGGCGCCGCCGACCATGCCCACGCACGGGCGGTAGCCGAGTATGTTTTTTGGATTACGCGGATTTACTCCGCAGACAACGGCAATCCCGCCTGCCTTGAATTCGGCAAATGAATCTCCCACATTTCTGAAATACCATGACTGCGGAGGCTCAAATCTCGGGTTGTGTTTTGTCATAGTGTCGCATCTGGCGCCGCCGCTTCCCTGCACGTACAGGGTTCCTTGGGCAGCCGCATTCCAAGCTCCGTTTGTAGCGTCCCCGAGGACAGTTATCTTTGCGCCGCAGTTAATCCAGCCGACGTCATCGGAAACGCTTCCCTTAACGAGTATCTCAGTGCCGGTCATTCCCATGCTTCCAAGCCTCTGGCCGACAGGGCCTTCGACTGTTATCTTTACTTTCTCGCCCCTCGGCCATATCCTTCCGCCGATGCCATGCTGTCCGTCAGAGGTTATATGAAGTTCCCTCGCCCCTTCCTGAACAGCGTGCTGTATCTGATCTTCAAGGATTCTCGAAGGGACTCTCTTGCCCTTTACAGTGCCGGGAATAACAACAGAATTAGCTGTCAGCTCTAAGCTTTCAGCTTTCAGCTTTTTCCTTTTGCTAATCGCTAATCGCTGACTGCTGATTGCTTTATTCTTAGCACGCATAATTTATTCCAAGCCTCTCTGCCATTGCCTTGTCATTTGTGCTTAAGCCGTCCGACATCCCTATCGGAAGCTCTGTGCTTCTCCCCATGGGAGCGAATATCTTTCTTAGTTCGACATCGGCAGCCTTAAAAACTTCTACAACGCGCTCTGCAACCCTGTCCGCATCAAGTCTTCGGTAGAGCTTTGGGTCCTGTGTTGTGATGCCCCTGGGGCATTTGCCTGTATTGCAGAGATTACACCGGTTCATTTCATCGCCGAAACAGTCCGTGGCGGTCTGCATTATATATTTTCCTATAGATACAGCGGATGCTCCGAGCATAATAAGGGCTGCAGCATTTGCCGCGAGATTGCCTTTTTTCCCGACGCCTCCGGCTGCAATTATCGGAAGTTCATTCTGTTTCCCCTGCCTTACAAGGTCGAGATAGCACTCTCTGATATTCGATGCAATGGGATGTCCCATCTTATCCATCGAGACATTATACGCGGCGCCTGTGCCTCCGTCTTCGCCGTCTATCGAGAGCGCTGCGGCAAAAGGATTTCTTGCAAGGTTATTTAACACGGCGCGCGCTGTCCTTGTTCCCGAAATCTTTGGATAAACAGGAACCCTGAAACCCCATGCCATTGACATGGACTGGATCATCTTTGCAACCGCCTCTTCGATCGAATATTTGGTCTGGTGGGTCGGAGGAGATGCAAGGTCAACAAACTGGGGCACTCCCCTGATGCTTGCGATAAGCTTCAGGACTTTCTGCGCCATTAAAAGACCGCCGTCGCCCGGCTTTGCGCCCTGGCCGTATTTTATTTCTATAGCCGCGGGGTCCTCGACCATGTGGGGAAGGGCGTGGATAATCTCGTCCCATCCGAAATAACCCGATGCGATCTGTATGATGAAGTATTTGAGATACTTTGATCTCAAAAGCCGAGGAGGCATTCCACCCTCTCCGGAGCACATTACAACAGGCATTCCCTCAACCTCGTTGAGGTATGCAACGCCCATTGCAAAGCCCTCCCACGCCGGGGGAGAAAGCGCTCCGATCGACATGCTTCCAATCATTATCGGGTATATCTCACGCACAGGCGGTATGAATTTGCCGCTTTCTTTATCAACGACAAGCTGCCCATTCACCATTTTTAAAGGCAGCTCCTCAGGCGGGAGTATTCTGCCGAGCAGCGTCCTTACCCTGAACTCATGCCTTCCCGCATCGAGCGCCGGGTCTGTGAGCATCGAGATTCTCGTGAATTTGAGCCTGTCGAGCGTTGAGACAGCAGGGTCATTTCTCCTTCCGCCTCTCTTATATCCTTCTCCGCCTTTGTTTTTATAATGGAGCAATTTGTTCTGGGGATTGAACTCGGGCTCTATCGCCTCATTCGGGCATACGAGCGTGCACGAGCCGCACCCCACGCAATAGCGTTCCATGTCGGTAACCTGTTCTACGACCTGGATAACCTTTCTCTCTGCCTTTGGAGCGGGAGCAGGGCCTTCGGAGACAACATACCTCTGGATTTTTACGGTGGCCTCTATCGCTTTGACAGGACAGACCGCCGTGCATCTTCCGCACCTCTTGCACCTGTCGTCGCGCCAGCGGACTATATATGGAAACTCTCTTAATGAGAGCTTGTGATTGTGGTCGAGTCTTAACCCTGAAGCTGGTTCCATACCTTAACCTCCTCTGCTCCGGGTGAAATAATCACCATGTCGTATTTCATCGGGAATATATCCTTTGCCTTATTCCTCTCAGGCACTGCCTTGTCAACCCCGCACTCCTCCGACATCAGCGCATACTTGCCTTTAACGCCGCCGACTACCCCGGGCCTGAGCTTCTTTGAATCCTGGACCATAAAGCATGTTCCGTCGGGCGTGAACCCGATGACCATATTGGGGCCATCTATACAGAGCGGCCTCAAAGATTGTTTTATCAGCCCGAGCGCCCCGGCGTCTTTTCGTGCAGCCAGTTCGGATGACTTCAGGGGAGTGATGACGTCTTTATAATAATGCAGGGGGTACCCCAGATGCCTTGAAGAGTAGTGGAGAATATGCGTGAATACCTCGCTGTCGCTGTTGTATCCGGTATAGCCCGGAAATCCCCTGCTCATAAGGAATTCCCTTATCGGGACGAATGCCGTATTTTCGCCGTTCGTCATCGAGCAATATCCCTGTATGAAGAAGGGGTGACACGCATAAAGGTATATGGCATAATTTGTGTTCTGTCTTCCCTGTGCAAACACTACTTTTGCCTTCAGGCCGTCCCTGTCCAGGCCGAAAAATTCGCCGAGTTCCAACGGGTCTCCGACCTCCTTAAGGGTAAGCACATCGGGATAAAAGGAGAATACGAATATGGATTCGTCGGGCTCGCCGATGCATCTGAGCGCAAGCCTCGTCTTCATCAGCAGGTCTTCCTTTTCCGCGAGAGGCTTATTCTTGTAAGGGACAGGGTAATCATAAGCTCTCGCAAAGTAATAATCTCGCGGGACTATTCCTTTTACTGGTTTTATCCTGGGGGTCCACACGTGTTTGAGCCTGAACCCATGTTTTTTCATGTAGTCGTCGAGCGTCCTGACGCCTTTCCTGGAACAGATGCCGGACATTACGGGATATTTTTTCAGTCCCTGGAATTCGCCTCCCAGGTCTTTAAGCGTGAGCCCGAGGCCCGAACCGTCGTGACCCTCCTTCATTGTTTCGAGGGCAAAGACGGTCTCCATCGGCGAAAAATATTTATTCGATGTTATAGCTGCAAGTCTGCACATTTTCTTTGTCTGTCCTGCAAGTCGTATCCTTAATTTTTTTAGGTAAAAAAAGCGCCCCTACCACGCCCATATTCTGTGGTAGCAGACGCTAGTTAATCATTACCGCCTGCGCTGATTATTATAATAAAAATTAAATGTGCTTTTTGTCAAACGAGACGGCTCTGATTTAGGGAGAGCGACATTGACAAAAGTTCGGATTAGAAATATAATTAAAAAATCTTTAACAATTTCAGAGGAGGTTCATAATGGCAGAGGGAATAGTCGAGGTTACGACTTCTACATGGGATAAAGAGGTTCTTCAGGACAAGGGATTGGTTATGATTGATTTTTGGGCTGTGTGGTGCGGGCCGTGCAGGATGATCGCGCCAACAGTTGAAGAGCTTGCAAAGGAATATGCCGGGAAGATAAAGGTCGCCAAGTTGAACACAGATGAAAACCCCGATATAGCGAGCAAATATAAGATAATGGGCATCCCGACTATCATGTTTTTTAAGGATGGCCAGAGGGTGGATCAGGTTGTCGGCGCAGTGCCCAAGAATCAGCTTAAATCCAAGATAGATTCCTTGCTCAGCGCCTAAGCCCCCGCTAAGATAAAATGAAAAAGATTTTTTCAATTATTGTAATCGCATCTCTTTTAATCTTTGCCTCTTCATGCCAAAAAAAGGAGGGGGAAGTAGAGGTAGCTCCTCCCTCTAAGGGAGACATAGCGCCTGATTTTACGTTGAAACAAATAAACGGCAAAGCAGTTAGCCTTGCTGATTACAAAGGCAAGGTGGTCCTGGTCGAATTTTGGGCAACATGGTGTCCTCCGTGCAAGGAATTGGCTCCGATACTTAATGAAATCCATAAAAGATATAAGGATAAAGGGCTTGTAATCCTGGCCCTTGTATCAGAAGACGAGGGGGAGGAAGCCATAACGTCTTTTATAAAGGAGCAAGGTATAACATATACCGTGGTTCTTGCCGACCAGCAGACAACGAGACGCTACGGCATAAGCGGTATCCCTGCGAGTTTTGTAATCAATAAAGAGGGCAGGGTAGTAAATATGCACATGGGCAACACGCAGGGCATTATGCAGGAGCTCGCGGTTGAAATAGAAGGATTGCTTTAGCTCCATGTTCGAATCGCTTACCGAAAAACTCGAATCCATATTCAAAAAACTTCGCAGCCGGGGTTTGCTTAAAGAAGATGATGTTGATGCGGCCTTAAAAGAGGTCCGTCTTGCGCTTCTGGAGGCGGATGTAAATTTCAAGGTTGTGAAGGATTTCATACAGAAGGTCAAAGAAAAAGCCATCGGCAGAGAAGTCCTTGAAAGTCTTACTCCCGGGCAGCAGGTTATAAAGATAGTAAATGATGAACTCTGCGCGCTCCTCGGAGGCGCAAACAGCAGGATACAGCTTTCTCCAAACCCGCCTACTATAATCATGATGGTAGGATTGCATGGTTCGGGCAAGACAACTACCTCGGCAAAGCTTGCCGGTTTTTTCAGAAAAGAGGGCAGAAGGCCCATGCTTGTAGCAGCCGACCTTCAACGTCCCGCAGCAATAGAGCAGCTTATCACCCTCGGCTCTCAGATAGACGTGCCGGTTTTCTATTCAAAAGACACGAAAGACCCGGTGGCTCTTTGCAGAGAATCCGTGAAAAAGGCAAAGATTGATGCAAGAGACATTTTAATACTCGATACCGCAGGGAGGCTTCATATTGATGAAGGCCTTATGGCAGAGCTTAAAAATATAAGAGACGCTGTCTCTCCGAAAGAGGTTATATTTGTCGCTGATTCGATGACCGGGCAGGATGCCGTAAATATAGCAAAGAATTTCAATGACCAAATAGGGATTGACGGAATAATACTTACAAAGATGGACGGTGATGCCAGGGGCGGAGCAGCCATCTCCATCAGGGCTATCACGCAAAAGCCGCTTAAGTTTATCGGGGTAGGCGAAAAGGTTGATATGCTTGAGCCGTTCTATCCTGAAAGGGTTGCTTCGAGGATACTCGGAATGGGAGACATGCTCAGCCTGATAGAGCAGGCGCAGAAAACATTCGAGCAAAAAGAGGCCGAAAAACTTCAGGAAAAGATACTCGACGAATCATTCACCTTCGATGATTTAAAGGAGCAGTTGAAAAAAATCAGGAGCATGGGGCCGCTCGAAAATATTTTAAATATGATCCCCGGTATGGGCAATAAGATGAAGGGAGTTTCTGTAGACGGCAGGGAACTCGTAAAGACCGAGGCCGTAATAAACTCCATGACATCGGCTGAAAGAAAAAACCACAACCTCTTAAACGGCAGCAGGAGGAAGAGGATTGCCATGGGAAGCGGCACAACAGCGGCAGACGTCAACAGGGTGGTCAAGCAGTATGTGGAATTAAAAAAGATGCTGAAAATGTTTAAAGGGAAAAAAGGAATAAGGCTTCCAAAGGGCTTGCCTTTCTGATTTTCTGATTGGTGTTATTGACAGTTTATAGTCTTTCTGATAAGCTTAAAAGTCGGAATAGTTTCAGATTAAATGAGGAGGTGAAGTTTTGGTTAAGATCAGATTAAGGAGATTAGGCGCCCATAAGAGACCTTTCTACAGGCTGGTAGTTGTCGATTCAAGGACTAAAAGGAATGGGCCTTTTATAGAGATCCTCGGGACATACGACCCGCTTAAGGAGCCTTCCGAGATAAAAGTGAACTTAGAGAAGGCCAGGCTTTGGTTGCAAAAAGGAGCGCAGACTACCGATATTACTAAAAAGCTGTTGCAAAGGGCTGGACTATAACTCTGCGAGTCGTAGCCGGTCTGAATTCCTATGGAGGTGGAGAAGATGAAACAATTGGTTGAGACAATGGCAAAGGCCCTGGTTGACAGGCCGGAAGAGGTGGTCGTTTCAGAAGTTGAGGGAGAAAAAACCACTGTTTTTGAACTAAGGGTTGCACAGACCGACCTTGGAAAAGTTATAGGAAAGCAGGGCAAGACTGCGCGCGCAATGAGGACCATCCTCAGCGCCTCAGGCACTAAAATGGGCAAACGATGTGTTCTTGAAATACTCGAATAAGACTTCCGGGGTTTCGAGAAATAAATAACCGGATAACAATAAACGAGGGGACAAGGATAAAACCTGTCCCCTTTTATTTTCGTCAGCCTGCTTTATAATTGATATGATGAACAAACAAACCGTTCTTGCACTTCTGAAAAAAAAGATCAAAAAGCCTTTCAGTTTTAAGGAGATGGTGCTTCTCGCGGGGCTAAACCATTCTGAGGCGCGCTCGTTAAAAAAGGTTCTAAGGGTTATGCTCCGGGACGGCGACATCGTACTGACGAGAAAAGGCCTTTATGTCCCTGCAGAGGACACAAACCTTGTGACAGGTTACTTTGAGGCGCATAGAGACGGGTATGGGTTTGTGATAACAGAGAAGCCCGGTGAAAGGGACTTTTTTATTCCGGCCCGCGCCGTATCCGGGGCAATGGGCAATGACAGGGTCATCGTAAGGGTCGAGAACCTCCATAAACGCGAAGGAAAGATAATAAGGATACTGGAGAGGGCGCATGCCAGGGTAGCCGGCAAGTTTGAAGTCACGAAGACCGCGGCTTATGTCCGGCCCAAAAATAAATCCATAACATTCGACCTGTATATACCCCCTGCCGACAGGGGGCTTGCAAAAGACGGGGATATTGTTGTTGCCGAGATTACCAGTTATCCCGAAGAGAAAAGGCCGCCTTCGGGAAGGATCGTAAAGATAATAGAAAAACCCAAGGACCCCGCGTCCGAGGTTGAGGCGATAATAGATGAGTTCAACATCCCGCGAAGATTTCCAAGGAATGTGGCCGAGGAAGCAAAGATGCTCTGTATTGCTCCTCCCTCGCTCTCTCTTCACAAAGGGACAGAGGAAAAGAGAAGAGATCTGAGAGAGCTTCCAACGGTTACGATTGATGGAGAGAGGGCAAAAGACTTTGACGATGCGGTCTCGATCAAACTTACAGAGCATGGTTATAGGCTCTGGGTGCATATAGCAGACGTAGGTTTTTATGTCCCATGGGATTCCATAATCGACCTTGAAGCGAGAAAAAGAGGCACAAGCATATATTTCCCTGACAGGGTAACGCCCATGCTCCCAAAAGAACTGTCGGAAGACCTCTGCAGTCTTAAGCCGAAGGTTGACAGGCTTGCATTTACCGCTGAAATGGATTTTGACAGGCAAGGCGGGCTGCTGAATTCAAGATTTTACCCCAGTCTCATAAAAAGCGATGAGAGGATGACTTATACCTCTGTCAAGAAAATCCTGATCGATAATGACAGCCATGAACGGGAGAAATACGGCTACCTGCTGGGGCATTTTGAGCTGATGGCCGAGCTGTGCGGCATACTGAGACAGAAAAGACTTTCCAGGGGAAGCCTTGATTTTGATCTTCCGGAACCTGAAGTTATGCTCGACCTGCAGGGCGTTCCGGAGGCGATAATCAGGGCAGAGCGGAATTTTGCGCATATAATCATCGAGGAATTCATGATAGCCGCAAATGAGGCCGTTGCAGAACATCTTGCGGGGATCGAGGTCCCGAGTCTTTACAGGATACACGAGGAACCCGATTCGATGAAACTTGCAGATATTATGAGGGTCATAAAGCCG